>JBFKKS010000154.1:0-6067 GCA_041630955.1 Nevskiales bacterium | reverse complement strand
GATCGGAAAGAGGCGCATAGTCTGCCATGATTTGACCCGCAGGCAATAATGCCGGCTCAGGCAAGCCCCCGCTGATGCCGCTGGCCCAGAGGGCGTAGCGCTACGAATGCGGTTTTATGCGCCGCAAAAGAACTGGCCCCTTTGCAGGGGCCAGTGTTGGTTAGTACCAAACGGTAAAGTCGTGCTTTCTTATAAGCAACCTGGAGGAGGTTGACACGTTTCACCACCACCAGAACAAACTGTCTGACCAAATTCGCATCCTGGGGTTGTGTTTCCTGTGCTACAGAAATCGCTAACATAATCCTCGTCTATGCCACCATCGCAGTCTTCGTCGACATTATCACAGGTAGTATCGCTTGGGGCTGGGAACACCGTCTGATTACAGCTCTCCGCGCCCAGCTCGCAACTGCTCACCCCTGTCGAGCACGCACCTAGAAGGCCTGTATCACAAGCCCCTGATACATAACCCTCGTCGGCCGCGCCGTTACAGTTGTCGTCGACACCATCACAGGTAGTATCGCTTGGGGCTGGCGCACTCGGTGCACACAGGATGCCATTCAAGCCATCGCAATAGGTCGTGCCGTCAGCGCAGGCCCCAATTGCATCCGCCGTACAAGGCTGGTCTTGTCCGACATCGCCTTCATCGATCTGCGCATTACAGTTGTCATCGATACCGTTACAGACTTCGATAATTTCCGGCGAGGGCTCATCAACCAGGCCATCGCAGTCTTCATCGATGAGGTTGTTGCAGACCTCAGGGGCCGGTTCATTGTCTGGCACGCAGTCCAGTCCGGTGCCGTTACAGACCTCGGTACCCGCTGCGCAGGCGCCGAGCAGCGTTGTGTCACAGGCGCCGCCGCCGCCCGCATTTTCGGTCGCGTCGTCCACGTTGTTACAGTTGCTGTCCACGCCATCGCAGGACTCGGTGGTCGGTGTCACCTCGCCATCGCAGGTCAGCAGTCCGCCGTTACAGACGTTGGTGCCCTGCATACAGACGCCATACAGGTGTGAGTCATCACCCGGGGTATAGCAAGCTGTTCCTGTCTCGGGGAATGTCTCATCAATCTGACCGTCGCAATTGTTATCCAGGCCGTCGCAGATTTCCTCGGCGTCCGGATTGATTGCACTGTTGTTGTCATCACAGTCCAGGTCGCCGGGCGTAAAGCCGTCGCCATCCTGGTCTTTAGCGATAATGATCTTTTCAGACGGCACACACAGCAGCCGTGCCTTTTTCACCAGCAGGCTGGTTGATTCCAGCTTATTCTCCGCCGTCACAATGCGCTTTTCAAAAGCTGCCTCGCCGATGCGCTGCTTGATCTTGAAGCAGGTCAGGTGGCTGGCCGGGTCATTGACTCCATACGACCTGAATGTGCTTGGACTTTCCATTTCGTGCACTTCGGCCGTGGGTGCACACATTGAATGTACGCCCAGTACATCAAAAAACTTCTCTTCAAACTGATCCGTTAAACGGATAGTGAGTGGCTCAAACTTGGGGGTTCCCTTGGTGTTTTTGGCCTTGTAACAACTGAAGCCATCAAGGCCTGCGGGTGGCGCGCCTTCATCATCCTTTTCGGTCGGTACGCAATATCGCTTGGCTTTCCTGAGCGTGACGGTTTGCTGCCCGAACTGGTTTTCAAGCACCACGTCCACGGACTGGAAACGATCACCCCTCTTGTCCTCTTTGGCCTTGTAACAGGTGAGGTGCGCGGTGGGTTCCAGTATGCCCTCGCCATCCTTGTCGACCGGGTTGCAGAGCAACTGGGATTTCCCGATCTTCATGGTTCGCTCGCCGAACTGGTCTTCGAGAACGATATCTTTACCCGGGTAGTTTGCTACACCCCTTGGCGTCACTACCTTGTAACACTTGAAGTGATCAAGGGTGCCGGGTATCGCGGCCGTTGCCGGCACATGGGTCAGGGTTGCTACCAATAGCGTGGCGGCGGCAAGGCCACTGCCCAAGAAACTAGCCAAACCGTTCTTCCTGAAATCAAGCATGTCTTGTCCCCTAACTTATTCGTGACTGAATGTTCTTACACCCGAGCCTAGTACACCTTTTTCAATTACACAACAATAACATCGCATTAGGACGTTCTTGCCTGGCTGTGGCATGGCAGCTGCGGCTTCCTATTGCGCCGCCTGGGCCTTCGCCTTGGCCTGGTCTTTCAGCAAAGCATCGATTTTCACGGCGAATGCCTTGGCCGGCTGGGCGCCAACCATTTTGGTGCCGCTGATCTTTTGACCGGTATTGTTGGCCAGTACAAACGTCGGCGTACCGGTTACACCCAGGCTCTTGGCCAGCTCGGACGACTTATCCACCTCACTGGCGTAACGCTCCTCATCCAGGCAGGTGGTGAAGGGTTTTTCTTTCAGCCCCAGTTCCTTTGCATAGCCAATCAGATCAGGCTTTTTGAGCTGTCGAATATTGACCACCATACGATCGCGGTAGTCCCAGAACTTGTCCTGCTCTGCGGCGCAGTGTGCGGCGATGGCCGCCAGGCGCGCCTGCTTGTGAAAATGCAGCGGCAGGTCCTGCGCGATGTAGAGCAGCTTGCCGGTATCGATGTAATCCCGTTTCAGCTCAGGCAGGGTATTGTCGGCAAAGCGCTTGCAGTACGGGCATTCATAATCAAAAAACTCGACCAGCACCAGTGGCGCTTTGGGGTCGCCCATCCGGTGCCCGCCCTTCACTTCCATGGAAATCTTGTTGGATTTGGCGGGCCGGGCCTGCCGATTGGCCGGCTGTGCCTTGGCCATTTCTTCCAGCTTGGCATTCATGGTCTTGAGCTCGGCCAAGATCGCTTCGCCCTGCTCGTGGCTCAGGGACTCTTTCTGGTCACAGCCTGCAATAAACAACATGCCAATCAGCAAAACGGGCGCAAATACTTTCATCATGGATGGTTCTCCGAATGTCATTAACGGCCTCAGGCAGGCTGAAGCATTGTATGTTGTCTTGTTTTGATGAGGGGCGCCGATGGTACCCCAACTCGGCCAGCCCGAGTAAGGCACGGCCAGTTGCCCGGCACTATACCCTTTTGTGTTTGCCACAGGCACCCGGAACCTGTCGCACAGGACCTGCTCATGAGTTGTGCTGATGCGAGACGAGGCTTAGGCTTTGGGTACGCCCAACCGAAAAAAGGAATACGGTCATGACCACACATGTCTACAAGATCACCGAAGTAGTGGGTTCCTCGACCATCAGCATGGAAGACGCTATCAAGACAGCCGTGCATGAAGCCAGCCAGAGCCTGCGCCATTTGCGCTGGTTTGAAGTAACCGAAACCCGCGGCCACATCACCGATGGCCTGGTGGCCCACTGGCAGGTCACCCTCAAGATCGGCTTTACCATGGAGCCCGTCAGCGAGTGACAGGCACGACTACAGGCTGGCAACCCCAGAACGAAAGAGATGACCTGATCGAAGGTTCTCTACCTGACGAACCCATGGCCCTGTTCGATCACTGGTTCAAGGCCGCCGTGGCAGCCGAAATGATCGAACCGTCTGCCATGACTCTGGCAACCGCTGACAAGGCGGGGCGGCCGTCGGCTCGCATCGTGCTGCTCAAGGACTACTCCGCGCAGGGTTTCGATTTTTATACCAATTACCAGAGCCACAAGGGCCATGACCTGGCCGCAAACCCCTACGCTGCCCTGGTTCTGTGGTGGGACAAGCTGGAACGCCAGATTCGTATTGAAGGCCGTGTTACACAACTGGACGCCGACAACGCGGATGCCTATTTTCACCGGCGGCCCCGCGGCGGACAGCTCGGCGCTGCCGCTTCACACCAGAGCCAGCCGATTGCTGACCGTGCCGCCCTGGAAGCACAAATGCAGGCAGCCGAGGCGCGCTTCGAAAACCGTGATGTTGAACGCCCGGACGAATGGGGTGGCTACCGCATGACGGCAGACTCGATCGAATTCTGGCAGGGCCGGCGTAACCGCCTGCACGACCGCATCGTCTACACGCGCAGCGCTGATCACTGGGCCATTCAACGCCTGCAGCCCTGACCGTGTTCCGGGCCTCGCAACTCAACCTGCCGACCGGCCAGGCCATCGACCTTGAGCTAAAGGCCGGCGAAATCCACTGCATCAGCGGCGATTCGGGCGTCGGCAAAACACGCCTGTTGCGGGCACTGGCCGACCTCGACCCCTGCGACGGACAGATTAGCCTGAACGACACGGGCCGCTGCGACATGCCGGCACCGCAGTGGCGCAGCCAGGTCATGCTGATCCCTGCCAAACCGCGCTGGTGGAAGGCGACTGCCGCCGAGCATATGGCGGTCTCGATGGACGAAGCAGCCCGACAAATCAAGCTCAACGCGGCGCCGATGAACGGCAAGACAGAGCGACTCAGCACCGGCGAGGCCACCCGCCTTGCCCTGCTGCGTGGATTGTCACGTGAGCCGGCGGTGCTGCTGCTGGACGAACCCACGGCAGCACTGGACGAGACAACGGAAGCCGCCGTTGAGACGCTGCTTAAAGACTACGTTACTGCCAAACCTGATCGTGCCATTCTCTGGGTCACACACAGCCGTGCCCAGGCAAAGCGGGTGGCCGACGTGCGCTGGCATTTGTCGGCCGAGCAACTGGAAAGGCTGTCGTGAACGTCGTCACCCTGACCTATTTCGACCTGGGTATTGCAGCCCTGCTGGTGGTCGCCCTGGCCGGCCTGAGCTGGCAACAACGCCTCGGCCTGCAGCAGCAGCTACTCATCGCCGCGCTGCGTACCGTGATCCAGCTGGGTCTGATCGGTCTCGTCCTCAAGGCCCTGTTCGAGGACCTGCACCCGGCCTGGCTGATTCCCGTGAGCCTGCTGATGGTGATGGCCGCCGGCCGCGAAGTTATCGCGCGGCAACAGCGTCGCCTTGCCGGTGGCTACATGGTTGGCACGGGGGCGATGTTCGTGTCGTCCTTTTCCATCACCCTGCTGGCGCTGGTGGTCGTGGTACAGCCCGCGCCCTGGTACCAACCGCAATACGCCATTCCATTGCTGGGCATGATGCTCGGTAATACCATGACCGGTATCGCGGTGGGCATGGAGCGGCTGCTTAAAACCGTGGCCGACGACCACGAACGTGTTGAGCAGCGACTGATGCTGGGTGAAACCCCCGAAGCGGCCCTGAGCGAAGCCCTGCGCGATGCCGCGCGTGCCGGCATGATCCCGATTATCAACGCCATGGCCGCTGCCGGCATTGTCAGCCTGCCCGGCATGATGACCGGTCAGATTCTCGCCGGCGCACCCCCGGTCGAAGCCGTGAAATACCAGATACTGATCATGTTCATGGTCACCTCGGGCACTGGCTTCGGTACGCTGCTGGCACTCAGGCTGTCAGCCAAAAGGCTGTTTGACGAACGTGCCCGGCTGCGCCTGGACCGACTGATTTAACTTGACCCTGTATTGGGCTTCAGTGTTTATGCTTTGCACATGAACACTGTTATTCGCTACGGCCTGTTCCCTTTCATGCTGCTGGGCATGAATGGACTGGCCATTGGGTTAGTCGCCAGCCAGGCACCCAAAGCCTGGCTGTTTGGCCTGCTGTTGCTGGCTATTGGTCTCATGTTTCTGGCCGAGCGTGTGTTGCCGTATAACCCGGACTTCAATCGCTCGCATAGTGACTTGGGCCGGGATATCTGCCACTTCATCGTCAACAAATTCGGTGAACAGGGCAGCCTGTTGCTGCTGCCTCTGCTGGTCGCCTTCTTGCCCTATGACCACTTCTGGCCAACCGGCCTGCCCTTCGCCATGCAGGTCATCCTGGCCGTCATCATCATTGACCTGGGCATTACGCTGGCCCATTACTGGAGCCATCGCATACCGCTGCTGTGGCGCTTTCACGCCGTGCATCACAGCGTAAAGCGTTTCTATGGGTTCAATGGATTAATGAAGCACCCGCTGCACCAGGGTTTTGAAACTGCGGTGGGGGCAGCCCCGCTGGTGCTGTTGGGTATCCCCTTTGAAGTCGCGCTGGCGATGGCCTTCTGCGTGGCCATTCAGTTACTGCTGCAGCATTCCAATGCCGATATGCGGCTGGGCCCATTTAAATATGTGTTTGCGGCGAATGAAGTGCATCG
>JBFKKS010000153.1:0-6083 GCA_041630955.1 Nevskiales bacterium | reverse complement strand
TCTTCCCCTGCTAGCTTTACTAACCAATCAAGTGCAGCGCCTGGACAGTGCTATCGGTGGCCGCAAATGCCCCTATTGCTGAGTCGCGGGCAGCCCTGTGTGGTGGTCTTGCCGCCGTGTGGCCATTGGAACGCGAGTATGCACTGGTCGCCTGACAGGGCCGTGGAATGAAATGATTCCGGCAAAAGGTTCTGTCGGGGTGCCCGGGATTTAACCTATCAGCTTGGCAGCCTCCTTGGAGGCATAAAATGGTTCGAAGCGTCGGCGGATTGTCTCCTCAAGAAATCCGCTGGCATCCGCGACCTCTATTATCGCCGGCACGATAGCCAGCGCCTCTGCCTGCAGCAGTTTTTTGTTTACACCGACCATTTCCAGCAGCTTGCTCAGTTTGCTGTCGCCATATTCACTGAATACGTGCTCAATGGCTTCACGGATCAGTTCCACCAGGTATTCCGTCTCGCGCAGGTGCAGCCACAGTTTGAAGCCGTAGGCGATGATGTCGTCGATGTCCTCATCCTCTACCAGTTCGGCGATGGACAACGGGGAGTGCTGCAACATGCTCCACAACTCTTCCGCGATATGCCGAATGCGCTTGTCGGTGAGTGACTCGTTGAGGAATTTCTCGCTCTGTTTAATGGTGCGGTTGAGATTGGTTTCAACCGATTGCCGCAGGCGGTTTTCAAGATCAGGTATGCGCTTACTGATGGCTCCTGCGCCCTTGTTCAACAGCGAAGACACGCCCGGAATTTTTTGCGTAAGCGCGTTGTCGCTGGTCAGGTAATCGCGGATACCGTTGTACAGAATCTCGGTCACCAAACTGCCATATACAGGGCTGTTGACTGCCTGACGGATCAGTTCTTCGCGCAGTTCACGCAGGCTGATGATCAGCTCTGTTCCCTCGTCGTAGAGTTCTTCGTCCAGCACATCTGCAATGCGGGTTTCGCTGTTTACCGGCAGGTTGATGAGATGCTTGGTTACAGTCCCGATGATGCCGGTGATACCCTCGGGCAGAGGCATTTCATGGACCAGCCTTCGGGCGATATCGGTGACCTGCTCGGGGCTGGAAAATTCGGATAGCGGCAGGCCCTTGGCCCAATCCCAGAACGCACTGATGTCTTCCTTGATACGTTTTTCAAGGGTCTTGCCGCGCCATTGCTTGAGTTCAAAGGCAACGTGGGCCTGAAGTAGCTGTTCAGATTGTGCGCTCATTGGGGTTCCTGAGTGTTGCTTGGATTATTCAATGCCTGCGGCGTGAATGGTACGCATCAGTGCCCGATAAAAGGCTCGTCGTGGGAAGCGGTTTCTTCCCTGGTTGAAGGTTTGATAGGACACCCCCCAGTGGTGGGTGCGCACTTGCCCAAGATGAACACAGTGTTCGGAGGGAATCTGCTCTGCGTGGGGGAGCAGGTTATCGTTGAGGGCAACCTGACCGTCATTGTAGATCGTGACAGGGGTGGTGATCCGTGCCTGCAGATACATCGACCAGTCATCGATATTGAAGTGCCATAAGCGGCGCCGATAATCTTCCATGGGCATAACAGCGGCAATGGAAAAATACTTCACATGCGCTGGCAGGCGCGGGGCATAATCGGCCATCCGCGCCTGGCGAACAGCGTGGCCCAGCGAACGGATGCCTTCTATCGCATCATCCTGCAGTTGCTGCGTACCCAGCCCGACCAACTTGGCGATCAAGGGGTGACGTCTGGCGAAGGCCAGCAGCTTATGGAAGCTGAACATCTTCGGGTTGTCGCTTAGGATGTCGTCTGCCAGCCAGGCGCCACCGATGTCACCACACAGGCCCAGGAAGCCGGCTGTGCTGCTCAACAGAAATTCATCCGGGTAGACCCCGCTGTTCAAATCTGCCAGCAGCTCCAGGCTCAGTGGTGAACCGTTGGAGTAGCCCACGAAAAACAACTTGTAGCCTTCGCCGGTCCAGCGGCGCAGGCTGGCACTGTTGTGCAGCAGTTCAAACAAGCCCGGTCCGATCACGGACGAGGCAGCATTTGAGCGAGGGTAGGCGGCATAGACGATTTTGAGCCCGCCCCCCTCGTGCATCGTTTCTTCGGTGGTCTGATTCTTTAATCCGGGCCGAAGCATAAGAATGTGATGCGGCGAGCTTTTGGCCTGCAACGTATCGTGCCAGGAGATGTTTTTAAGTGTTTCGTGCGTGTAGCCGGGCAGCAGTACCAGTACGGTTTTCTGTTGCCCGTAAAAGTCGCTGTCGATAGGCGGTGTGCTGTCGTTTAATCGAGACAGGGCAGCGCGTACGTCGTCGGCACTGATGGCTAAACGCGACAGATCAGTATCGCGGTTCGGGCCCGCAATGTTGAGTTCGTCCACGGGTGTTGGGCGCCACATGAAAGGCACACTGGCCTCGGGCGTGAGGCCTTCTCGATGTAGTTCGCCTGCAAAAAAGTCGAAAAATTGCTGTCCCCAGTCCGTCATTCCGGCCTCCCCCTCTTTACTGAGACGCATGATAGGCGTAAAGCTGTGCATTGTCCTGCGGTCTGGTCTGGGCGAGACTGCAGGTAACTACATCAGGAGCTAACCATGAAGTACCCAATACGAATTCTGGCCTTGTTGGTTCTGTTGGCCGCGCCTGTGATACAGGCCTCCCAAGACGGGCACAAGCTGTACGAGAGTTGTGTGCTGGCGCAGGTCAAGCAGGACGGCGTTGCCAATCGTGACTTCGATGCCGATGATTACTATGCCGTGGGTTACTGTGACGGCATGGTGCAGGGGGTTTCACAGTCAATGCTTAATCAGAAGCGCTTTTGTCTGCCCAAGGACACGCGTTTCCCCCAGTTGACCAAGCTGGTCGCTGATTACCTGACCGATCATCCCAAACAGCGCAGTCTTTCGGCCAGCCAGGCGACTTACAATGCACTGCTGAGTCGTTACCCCTGCCTGGTCGAGGGCAAGGCCCCATAAGCAGCTTCGCTATGCAAGCATGGAACCCGTTTAACTGGCTGTTGCGTTTAATCGGCCGTCGGCTGGCGCATTTTCTTGCCAAGCCGCGGGAAGCCGGCAAGCCCCTGGCGACCAGCGGGCCGGAGGGCTTTGCGGCCACGCTGCAAAAGGGCGATGTGCTGCTGGTTGAGGGCACCAGCCGGTTCTCGTCCGCCATCAAGTACCTGACCCAGTCGTCCTGGTCACATGCGGCCTTGTATATCGGTGATGCGCTGGATTCGCCGGGCGGAGAGATGGAGCCGCGTGTCCTGCTTGAGGCCGACGTCGAATACGGTGTGCGGGCAGTACCGTTCAGTACTTATGCCAACTGGCATTGCCGCATTTGTCGGCCCGTAAGCCTCTCA
Source organism: Nevskiales bacterium (assembly GCA_041630955.1). Taxonomy (GTDB): domain Bacteria; phylum Pseudomonadota; class Gammaproteobacteria; order Nevskiales; family CAJXLF01; genus JBFKKS01. The sequence goes on along the minus strand of JBFKKS010000153.1, from coordinate 2,769 downwards.
ACCGAGGAGATCGACCAGTTGGTGGATTACGCGGTACAACGCCTGGGTACGCAGTATGACCTGAAAAATATAGTCGATCTGGTGCGTTACCTGATCCGTACGCCACCGGTACCGTCGCGGTTTCGTCGGCGCATGCTGGCACTGGGTAGTGGCGACCCGACCAGGGCGATCTGTTCATCGCTGATCGCGCAGGCCTTTCAGTCAGTGCACTACCCGATCCTTCCCGAGCGCTATGTATTGCACAGTGATGACGAGGAATGTGAAGACTGCTATGAAGAAGTGCTGCATATCCGTCATCACAGCCTGTTCGTACCGCGCGACTTCGATATTTCACCGTATTTCCGTATCGTTAAGCCGATTATCGAGCAGGGATTCGATCACAGGCAGTTACGCTGGGTGGATGCATCAAGCGGGAAGGTATATCAGGCGGTCGAGGACGAGAGCAGGCCGGTCTGACAACACTGCATGAGTGACGGTTTACGGCGGGACCAACAAAATTTTCTGGATCAAATAAAACAGACCGTGCGAAAGGAGACGTATGAGCAAGTTGAACGACCAATTAATTGGCGCACTCGATCAGTCGGCGGAGGCACTCGGTTTTCTGGAGGTGCTTGGTGAAGCTGACCAGTCGCAGTTACTACTCGATATCGATAGCGCCCGTCGCGAACATCACCGTCAGATCGTGGCGAGTCTTGAAGAGGCGCTGGAACATATACCGCGGCTGATTCGCGGACCGATCCGCAAACTGTTTGGTGTATGAGGGACAGGCATGGATCGTCATACCGAAATTCGCCGCCTGGCCCAGGTTCTGCACAAGCCAGCAGACGCCCTCGGCTATCTGGACAAGCTGGACGTGGAAGGTTTGCACCGCCTGCGCCTGATCCTTCAGAACCGCATCATTGACGAGTTCGCTCATCTGTTTGAGCGCATGGCTGCGTCGGGCAAGATCGCCCCGGACTCGCTCAGTGCTTTGTTATGCAGAAAGGTTTTTGGCCCAACCCTGACGGCCAATATGAGTTATTTCACGCCCGTGACCAAGGCGGTCAAGTTGCTTAAGCACTTCGATGCGGATTTTCTCACCGAGGTCTCGCGTCATATCGTTCCCGAGCGTGCGCAGGCGATGCTGCAGGGCATTCCGGTAGACATGATGCGCGAGGTGACACGCAACCTACTGGCGGCAGGGGAATACCCTGTGATGGGCGGATTTACTGATCATATGCCGGAGACCAAGGTTGTCGCCTTGATGGAAGAAATCGAGAACCCAGTCGATAGCCTGCGGGTCTCTACTTATACGCAGAACAAGGCCCGCATCGCGCGTATCACCCTGGGGTTTGATGAGGACTACCTGAGCGAATTGATTCACGCGGCTTTTAGCAGTGATGAACTCATCGAGGAGGTCGGCCTGATCACGGCCGAAATGGATGCCGCAGATCAACAGCGCATGGCCAGGCTAACCGACTGCCTGGACAAGGCTTATCGGAAGCGGGCGCGGCGCATGGCTGACAGCCTGGGAACGACAGAACGATTACAGGCCTACTTCGACGCTTGATGGACCGCAATCCAGTATTATTCGCGGCCTACCCCATTTTTTAAGCTAACCCTTTTCAGGCCAATCATGACTGACAACAGCGAACTCGAACTCTTCCGCGATAACGTGCGCCGTTTCTTTGCCGAGGAATGTGAACCCAACTATGAACAATGGGAACGAGAAGGTCGTATTCCGCCTGAGTTCTATCTGAAGATGGGCGAAATGGGTTTGCTGTGTGTGGATATCCCCGAGGAATACGGCGGTATCGGGGCTCCCTTCGAATACTCCATGCTGATCGTCGGAGAGGCTGCGAAGATGGGTTTCCTGGCCCTGGCCAGTAACCTGTCGGTGCATTCGGATATTGCCGCGCCGTATATATGGCACCTGGGTACCGAGGAGCAGAAACAGCACTACCTGCCGCGCATGGTCAGCGGTGAATGTATCGGTGCGATCGGTATGTCTGAGCCGGCGGCCGGTTCAGATGTGCAGGGCATCAAGACCAATGCCAAGCCCGACGGTAATGGCAACTACATTATCAATGGCTCCAAGACCTTCATCACCAACGGGCAGAATGCCGGCGTGGTGGTGCTGGCAACCAAGACGGACCCCGCGGCGGGTGCGCGTGGCACCACACTGTTCCTGATGCCGAGCGAGGCTGAGGGTTTTGAGCGTGGGCGCAACCTGGAAAAGATTGGTCAGCACGCGGCGGATACCTCGGAACTGTTTTTCAAGGATGTGAAGCTGCCGGCAACGGCCATACTGGGCAAGGAAGGTGGCGGCTTCGGTCACCTGATGGATGAACTGCCGCGTGAGCGACTGGTGCTGGCTGTGAGTGCCGTTGAGCATGCGCAGGGGGCCCTTGAACTGACGCGTGACTACACGCTGGAGCGCAAAGCCTTTGGGCAGCCGATCGCCAAGTTCCAGAATACGCGCTTCGAACTGGCGCGCATGAAAGCCGATATCGAGATTAACCGCGCCTATGTGGAGAAGGCAGTGGCTGCCTATGCCAACAAGACCTTCGATGTGACCATGGCCGCGGTCATCAAGTACGCCACCACCGAGATGGAATGCCGGGTATGCGACAGCTGCCTGCAGCTGTTTGGTGGCTACGGCTTCATGAGCGAGTACCCGATTTCACGCTTTTTCGTCGATGCCCGCGTGCAGCGTATCTATGGCGGTACCTCGGAAATCATGCTGGAAGTGATCGCAAGGGATGTGGTCGGACGTTAACCCGGACAGTC
>JBFKKS010000152.1:0-6185 GCA_041630955.1 Nevskiales bacterium | reverse complement strand
GGATGGTGACCTGCTGATCATTACCGGTGCCAGCGCAGATATTTATCCCGGTACGGCCTCCGCCACCCCGTTCCTGCCGATCGACGTACAGATCGCCGCGGGTGTGCCGGAAGCCAGGGCCGACAGCCAGCTGAGACAGCAACAGCAACGAATCAGGAGCGCCCTGGGCAATAGCCGCGAGACCCTGCTCTGCGTATGTAGCCATAGCGATGAGGGCGCGGATTTATTGCCAACGCCGCTGGTGGCGGTCGACTGGCAATCCGCCGACGATGAGGCAACCCCGCTCAGCGCCGCCGAGCGCATGGCGGCAATGCCTGACCCATGTGCCATGCCTGATACCGACCCGGTTCCACCTGTCAGCCCCGAGGAAAGCATTCACGGCAGCACCGATCTCTTCAAGCTGTGGGCAGAATCGCCCTTCCTGCCCTTCTGCAAGGTTCGGCTCGGCATCAAGCCCATGCCGGTGGCCGGTCGCGGCCTGCCCAACAGCATTCAAGGCACCCTGTTGCATGAGGCCCTCGACCAGATCATGGGCGAACACATCACTGCCAGTAGTGAGTTGCAAAGCAGGGACGAAGCAGCCCTTACCCGCCTGGTCAGCGAGGTACTCGGCCCACTCATGCAGCGCATGCTGCCCGCTGCGGAATACGGGCACGATCTCATCCGGCTTGAAGAAGATCGCATGCGCGGCCTGCTGTTGCAGTGGCTCAGGCACGAACAACGCAGGACCCATCCCTTCCGCATCGTTCACCATGAAGACGAACTGCATGGCAACCTAGCCGGGCTGCCGCTGAAACTGCGGGTCGATCGCGTGGATGAAGTGTCCACCGAGCAGGGCCTGCGTTACCTGGTAATTGATTACAAAACCGGCAAGGAAGTGAAGCCTGCCGGCTGGAAGGCCGATTCACTCAAGGAACCCCAGCTACCGCTGTACGCCATTCTCGGCGCGGGCAATGAAACGGATATTCCGCAGATTGATGGCATCTGTTTTGCCCACCTCAAGGACGGCCACCCCGCGCTGTCAGCCTGCACCAACTGGACGCTCGGCCTGATCCCGAGCGACAAAGCGCCGATCAAGCACAAGCTGGAAGACTGGCCCAACCTGCTGACCGAATGGCACATCAAGGTCACCCAGATTGCCGCCGATTTCATGGCTGGTGTGGCGGGTCTGGATGCCAGCAAGGTCAATCACCGCGGCTTCAATGCAGACTACCTCCAGCTGGCCGGTACCGCCGCAACCGGGGAGGACGAAGAATGAGCCTCCCCGATATCAAGGCCCGCCAGGACTGCCTCGACCTCAACCGCCATGTGCTGGCCGTAGCCCCGGCCGGTTCGGGCAAGACGGGTCTGCTGGTACAACGTATGCTCGTCGCCCTGGCCACGGTCAAGCAGCCGGAACAGGTCATCGCCGTCACCTTCACCAAGAAGGCTGCGGCCGAAATCCGGCACCGTGTACTGGAACTGCTGCTGGCGGCCCGGCAGGGCAAAACGCCCGATGATGAATTCGACCAGCAATGTCTTGCCCAGGCCGCTGCGGTGCTTGAGCATGCCGACGCGCAGGGCTGGCAGTTAACCGGTCAGCCCCAGCGCATCATGGCGCAGACCATCGACGGCTTTAACAGCCGCATCGCCAACGAATTGCCGCTGTTGTCCTCGCTGGGTGGGCGTACCGCCATTGCCGATGATGAGTACAGCCTTTACGAACAGGCCGTGCTGAACCTCTTCAATGACGTCGAATCCACGAATACGCCAGACCGGCTCAAGCAGGCGGCCGCCAACTGGTTGCACTGTGCCAATAACCGGCTGGACCAGCTTATTGAACCCCTCACCCAGCTACTGGCCCGCCGTGATCAATGGGCTGGGGCCGTCCTGCGTGGTGCCGATTACTGGAACGATTGCGAGAACGACGTCCTCGAAGCGATTTACCGTGATGTGCAGATTCAGTTTGCCAGCGCATTAGGCCCCGGCACCTGCGAGCAACTCATCGATATTCTGCAACAAGCCTCGGATCACGAATTACTAGCTTGGGCGAGCGATCTCGCACAATGGCCACAGCCGGGTAGAACGCAGGCGGCAACGCACCACGCCCTCGCCAGCATGCTGCTCACGAAAGAAGGCATATTCAGAAAAACAGTCAATATCAAGCAAGGCTTCGTTGCCCAGACAGCGCCGACCAAACGCATCAAAGAACTGCTGGCAGAGTTACAAGACAACAAAGCCGCAGAAGCAGCCGCCGCCACACTGGCAAGCCTGCCCGCCTCCGGCACCACGCCCAAGGTCATGCAGGCGCTGCGGGATGACCTGCTGGTATTGCTGCATCACCTGCTCGCCCAGCTACAGGTCGTCATGGGCCAGCGCAGCGAGGCCGACTTCACACAGATCGCCCTCGCCGCCCATTCAGCACTGGCACCTGAGCAAGACCAGTACGGCGAAGCCCTGCTGCGCCGTGACGAGCAGATTCGCCACCTGCTGGTCGATGAAATGCAGGATACCTCGCAGTCGCAGGTTCGCCTGCTGACGCTGCTCACCCAGACCTGGCAGCCCGGTGATGGCCGCTCACTGTTCCTGGTCGGTGATCCGCAGCAATCGATCTATGCCTTCCGCAAGGCCGAGGTGCGACTGTTCCAGGAGCTCATCGACCACCAGCAGCTATCGCCCAACCTGCCACTGCACTGCGTGGAACTCAGTGCCAATTTCCGCAGTGCCCCTGAAGTGGTCAACTGGTTCAACACCTGCTTCTTGAGCATCTTCCCGAAACACAAGAACAGCGCCACCGGCGACATCCTGTATAGCCCCAGTGTGGCCCAGCGGGCCACCGATGCCGATGCCGGTGTCGCGGTGCATGCCCTGCCTGCCAAGGCCCAGCAGTCCGAAGCCAATGACGTGGCCGACCGCATTGCCGAACTGCAACAGGCCAACCCACAGGCCCGTATTGCCCTGCTGGCCAAGGCGCGCTCTCACCTGCCCCACATACTCGAAGAACTGCGTGCACGCGGCATCCACTTTGCCGGCCAGGACATTGATGCGCTAACCGCCCTGCCGATGGTGCGTGACCTGGTGGCCACCGCCAAGGCCCTCTGGCATAGCCAGGACAGCCTGTCATGGGGCGTGATGCTGCGGGCAGCCTGGGTGGGCCTGTCATGGGCTGACATGGTGGCATTGTCTACCGGTCGCAGAGACTGGTCATGGCCCAGGCGCCTGGCCGAGTACGAGTCCGCCATCAAACTGTCTGTCGAGGGCAAGCAGCGCGTTGAACGCTTCAACCACGCGCTCGCCAGCGTGCAGGCTGCCGATCACCTGCGCCCGCGACTGCCCGACCGCGTCGAGGCCCTGTGGACCCAGCTGGGTGGCCCCGCCTGTATCGACAGCCATGACCTGGCCGATGCCCGCCGTACCCTGCAACTGCTACGCAAGCACTGCCCCGGCGGTGAGCTGGCCGACCTGCAGGCGCTTAACCGCGCCATCAACAACCTCTATGCCACGCCTGCCCCCGGCGATGTGGAAGTCATGACCATTCACAAGGCCAAGGGGCTGGAGTTTGATCACGTGATCATGGTCGGCTGCGGCAAGAAATCGCGCAGTGACGACAAGCCGCTGCTGCACCTGCGCGAAACCGAGCACGGCGAACTGCTGGTGCCCAAGCCGCCCGAGCACTGGCCAGACGATGAAATCGAGGTTGCCAGGGGCCTGTATGACTACGTGCATGGACTGGAGACTCGCGCCAGGGCCAGCGAATTACTACGCCTGCTGTATGTCGCGATTACCCGCGCCAGGCGCACGCTGGATATCTATGTCTGCGCTGACGTACACAAGGAAAAAGGCTTCAACCCACCCAAAGGCTCGTTTGCCGAACTGCTCCGACCCATGATCGAGCATGCCTTTAACGAGCAGGCGCCTGCCGAGGAAAAGACTGAAACCATCGCCGAGGTGCCGCGCGCTCCACGCCTGGTGCTGCCGTTCGCCACACCCACAGAAGACCGCCTCTACCAGCCACGGGAAATCCGCAAGCTGCTACCCAGCGAACGCGTGCTGTCGGCCCATGAAGACAAGCACGGCGACGAGGAAATCGACATCTACCCGCGGATGGTCGGCATTCTCTATCACCAGGCCATGGAAAAGATCTGTAACGACGGGCTGCCAGGCTGGCAGCAGAAATCCGCCGCCGCGCCGCTGTCACTGGCGGCCGGCTTGCGGCGCATGGGCCTGCCCGAACCACAGGTAGACAGCGCCGTACAGCGCGTAATGCTACTGGTCGACAAAACGCTTAACGGCAAGAATGGCCAATGGCTCATCGCATCCCGGGACTGGTCGGCGGCTGAATACCCACTGGCCGGATACCAGGATGGTGAATGGGTCAGCGCCTCGATAGACCGCTGCTTCATCGACGACGATGGCACGCTCTGGGTGATCGATTACAAGACCTCAGAACAGCCTGTGGCCGACCCGGAACTCGAAGGCTGGCTGGCCCAGCGAAAAGAACACTACCGGCCACAGCTCGAAAGCTACGTCTCTCTGATGGCCGCCATGCATGCCGATAAAATGATTAAATCAGCTTTGTATTTCCCACAGTGGGATCGGCTGGTGGAGTACTAGTGGCTATTAACCCCATCCGCACACAATATTATCGAGAGTTGCCTGCAGCGTTTTACGAGGAAGCGCTGCCGATGGCCGCGCCTGCCCCGGCACTGATTGCGCTCAACACCCCTTATCTTGAAGCCGAGGGCATAGCACCGGACTGGTTCGAATCCGAGGCCGGCCTGGCGGCCTTTTCCGGCAATGCCGAGTACTCGAACAAGCCCATCGCAATGGCCTATTCAGGCCAGCAATTCGGGCACTGGGTGCCACTGCTGGGTGATGGTCGCGCCCATCTGCTGGGGCAAATGCACAATGCCAGCGGCGATGCCATCGACGTGCAGCTCAAGGGTTCAGGGCCAACACGCTTCTCGCGTGGCGGCGATGGTCGGGCCACGCTTGGGGCAATGCTCAGGGAATACATCATCAGTGAGGCAATGCAGGGCCTTGGCATTCCCACCACCCGTTCGCTGGCCGTCATCGGCACGGGTGAACAAGTGATGCGTGATGAAATCTTGCCCGGCGCGATCGTGGTGCGCACGGCAAAGAGCCACATTCGCGTCGGCAGCTTTCAGTACGCCATTTCCTCGCAGGGTGAGGCCGGCGTAAAGGCGCTCGCCGATTTTGTCATCGCCCATCACTATCCGGCACTGGCCTCACAGGCAAACCCCTACGCGGCACTGCTGGGCGCCGTCATCGACGGTCAGGCACCACTGATCGCCCAATGGATGCTGGTCGGCTTTATTCACGGCGTGATGAACACCGACAACATGTCGGTAGTAGGCGAAACGATTGATTACGGCCCCTGCGCCTTCATGGATGAATTCCAGCCGGACAAGGTGTTCAGCTCGATTGACCGAAACGGGCGCTATGCCTGGGACCAGCAGCCCAACATCGCCCTGTGGAACCTGACGCAGCTGGCAAGCTGTTTACTGCCGCTGTTACATGCCGACGAGGCCGAGGCCGAGGCGATCGCAAGAAGCCAGCTCGACCGCTTTGCACCCACGTTTCGGGCCGCCTTTAATGCCGGCATGGCAAGCAAGCTGGGGCTGGAGGCAAGCAGTAGCGACAACGAAACAACAGCATTCGCCGAATCCACGCTTGGCGCCCTCACACAGAGCCGCATTGATTTCACCGTGTTCTTCGATGCACTGACGCGCGTCGCCGCAGGCGCAAGCCAAGCCGAGCTAATCGAATTGTTTGCCGATCCGGCCCAGGGCGAAAGCTGGCTGGCGCAATGGTCAAAAGTCAGGTCGACCAACCCCGACGTGATCAAGGGCATGCGCACCGCTAACCCTGCCGTGATTGCCCGTAACCACCGGGTTGAAGAGGCCATTGAAGCGGCGGTTAAACAGAACGACTTCGTCCCCTTCCGGCGGCTTTGTGCCGCCCTGGTCAATCCCTACGAACTGGCCCCGGAAAATGCCGAGCTGCAAATCCCTCCGACCGTGACGGAGCGCGTTACGCAAACCTTTTGCGGCACCTGACAGTCACAAGACGGCTTTATGCTCATTCCAGTTACGCCAGGCCACATAGGCAAAGAACAGGCCGAACAGTGCGTCGTTGATGCCGTAGCCGCCCAGGAATAATCCACCCAGAAAGTCCTGCTGCAG
>JBFKKS010000151.1:0-6199 GCA_041630955.1 Nevskiales bacterium | reverse complement strand
GTGAGCTTGCGCATGCCTCGATCCAGTCCTTCTACGGTGAGCGGGAACATGCGGTCGCCCATCAGTTCCTTGGTAATCTGAATCGACGGGGTGTAGTCCCAATGCTTCTCGGCCTCGGGATTGAGCCAGATGGCCTTTTCGTAGATATCCAGCACGCGTTTGATCCACACCGCACCGGCTTCCTCGTTCCAGTGTTCGACGCTGCCACCCGGATAGGTGATCTCGTAGGGGCTCATGGTGGCATCACCGACAAAAATGACCTTGTAGTCATGTCCGTACTTGTGCAGCACATCGAAGGTATTGATCTTCTCGCTGTGACGGCGGTTGTTGTCCTTCCACACGTACTCGTAGACAAAGTTATGGAAGTAGAAATACTCCATATGCTTGAACTCGCTGCGCGCAGCCGAGAACATTTCTTCACAGATGCGGATATGGGGATCCATCGAACCACCGATATCGAAAAACAGCAGCACCTTTACGGCATTGTGACGCTCCGGCACCATCTTGATATCCAGCCAGCCGGCATTCTTGGCCGTGCTGCGAATCGTATCGTCCAGATCCAGGATATCGGCCGCGCCCTCACGTGCAAAACGACGCAGGCGGCGCAGGGCTATCTTGATATTACGCGTACCGAGTTCGCGCTGATCATCCAGGTTCCTGTATTCACGCTTGTCCCAGACCTTGGCTGCACCGCCCTTGCGTGAGCCCTTCTGTCCGATACGAATACCCATGGGATTGGAGCCATAGGCGCCGAACGGGGAAGTGCCCCCCGTACCGATCCACTTGTTGCCCCCCTCGTGGCGTTCCTTCTGCTCTTCCATGCGCTGGCGAAACTGCTCCATCAGTTCTTCCAGACCACCGAGCTTCTGGAGCTTCTCCATCTCTTCCTTGCTGAGATTGAGTTCCTTCATTCTCTCCAGCCATTCGGCCGGGATTTCAAAGCCCATTTGCTCAAAAGTATCTTCGATGCCCTTGAAGTAATGGCCGAAGACCCGGTCAAACAGGTCAAACTTGGACTCATCCTTGACCATGGAGGCACGCGCAAGATAGTAGAAGTCGTCTATCGACAGGGTCGCGACGCGTTTCTCCAGGGCTTCCAACAGGGTCAGGAACTCGGTCAGGCTGACCTTCAGGCCAGCCTCTCGCAGTTCATAGAAAAATGGAATCAACATCGGACTGACCGGTTAATCGCCCCGACGCGCCATGAATGCCAGTCTTTCAAACAGGTGCACGTCCTGCTCGTTTTTCAGCAATGCACCATACAGCGGCGGCAGGCTCTTCTTTACGTCGGTCTGCTTCAATGCATCCGGCGGGATATCCTCGGCGAGCAGCAGTTTCAGCCAGTCCAGCAGCTCGGAAGTTGACGGTTTTTTCTTCAGGCCGGGCAGCTCTCGCAGGTCGAAAAAGACATTCATCGCTTCCGCCAGCAATTCCTTTTTCAGGTTCGGGAAGTGGACATTCACAATCTCGCCCATGGTGTCCTTGTCAGGAAACGCGATGTAGTGAAAGAAGCAGCGCCGCAGAAAGGCATCCGGGAGTTCCTTCTCGTTGTTCGAGGTAATGATGATGATCGGTCGATGACGCGCCTTGATGGTCTCCTGTGTTTCGTACACAAAAAACTCCATGCGATCGAGTTCACGCAACAGATCATTGGGAAACTCGATATCAGCCTTGTCGATCTCGTCGATCAGCAGTACCGGCTGGGTTTCACTGTTGAAACATTCCCACAACGGCCCGCGCACGATGTAATTCGCAATGTTCTTGACCTTCTCGTCACCCAGCTGGGAATCGCGCAGGCGCGATACCGCATCATATTCATACAGTCCCTGCTGTGCCTTGCCGGTGGACTTGATATGCCATTCAAAGAAAGGTTTGCCCAGTGCATTGGCGACCTCTTCTGCCAGGCGTGTTTTACCGGTACCAGGTTCGCCCTTGACCAACAGGGGTCGCTCAAGAGTCGCGGCAGCATTCACTGCCATTTTCAAATCATCGGTAGCAACGTAATCCTTAGTGCCTTCAAAACGCATGGGGGTTCCTGAAAATAGCTGAAAGTGGAGATAACTGACAATTGTGGCACAGTTTAGCGACCGCTAAGAATTGGCCGGTATTTGGCAATACCGCTGGACCTATTGCGGCTTGAACCCAGGGTACTGCGGCTGCTCATCTTCAATCGTGTACCACTCCGCCTTGTCCACAGCGAAAATATGGTAGTCAGGCTGGTGGGGCAACGGCGTATCGAGTGTACCAATGCGTAAGCGAAGCAAACCCGGACGACTTGCCAGTCGACTATAGAGCGGAGAGCCACATAGTGAACAGAAAGCACGAAACTTGCCTGGCGTGGACTCGTATTCCCGGATCAGCTCGCGGCCCGATTCAAAAGTAAAATCCGCTTCGTTGACCGGGGCATTGGTCGCAAAGGCTGTGCCCTGGGCCTTGCGACACTGTTGACAGTGGCAGCAGGCCAGTTCGGTTATCTCGGCTTCAAGCCGGTAGGTCACCTGCCCGCATAAACAGCTGCCTCGGTGTGACATTACCCTTGTGCGCGTTCTTCCAGGATCGCTACAGCTGGCAGCTTCTTGCCTTCCAGGAATTCAAGAAATGCACCGCCACCGGTAGAGATGTAATCGATCTTGTCGGCCACCTTGAACTTATCAATTGCAGCCAGTGTGTCGCCGCCGCCGGCAATCGAGAAAGCATTGCTGTTGGCAATAGCATCGGCCAGGGCTGCCGTGCCGCCGGCGAAGCTGTCGTATTCAAACACACCCACCGGTCCGTTCCATACAACTGTGCCAGCATCCTTGAGCAACCCCGCCAGCGTGGCGGCTGTCTTAGGCCCGATGTCCAGGATCATTTCGTCATCTTCAACCTCGGAGACAGGCCGCACTTCTGGCTGCGCCTCGGCCGAGAATTCTGAAGCACAGACCACATCAATCGGCATCGGAATATCCCCACCGCGGGCGCGAATTTTTTCCAGAATCTGGTTCGCCGTATCCATCATCTCGGCCTCATACAGCGAGTTGCCTACCGGATGCCCGGCCGCGGCCAGGAAGGTGTTTGCGATACCCCCTCCGATGATGAGCTGGTCGGCCACGTCGGCAAGGTTATTGAGCAGATCCAGCTTGGTAGAAACCTTGGAACCCCCAACGATCACCGCCAACGGACGTTTGGGATTGGCCAAAGCTGCTTCCAGGGCTTCCAGCTCTGCGGCCAATAGCGGACCGGCGCAGGCTGTGGGTGCGTACTTGGCCACACCATGGGTCGATGCCTCTGCCCGGTGTGCGGTGCCAAAGGCATCCATCACATAGATATCACAGAGCGCCGCCATTCGGCGCGCCAGGTCGTCGTCGTTTTCCCGCTCTCCTACCAGGAAGCGTGTGTTCTCACCCAGCACCACCTGACCTGGCTCAAGGTCGATACCATCTATCCAGTTGGTGATAATCGGCACGCTGCGCTCCAGCGCATGCGAGTACCAGTTGGCAACCGGGGTCAGCGAATGCTCGGTATCGAATTTGCCAGCCTTGGGTCGCCCCAGGTGGGAGGTGATGAGCACCGATGCGCCCTGATCCAGGGCGTACTGAATGGTCGGCTGCGCGGCCCGCAGGCGGGCATCGGAAGTAATGCGGCCATTCATGACCGGCACGTTAAGATCCTGACGTATAAGCAGACGCTTACCCTTCAGGTCGAGGTCTTTCATCTTGAGTACGGTCATGGCTTTGCCCTGGGTCAGCAGTGAGAATGTTCGACTCATGCCCTTCGGCTTGAGTCCGAAATAAAAGTGCTTTAGAGACTGCAGATGAACGGATCAATGGAGATCATGAAACACCTGTGCTCGCCAAGCAATCCATTCGACCAAAGCCGAACAAAAACAATTATCACAGCAAGCTGATCGGCGAGGCCAGCACGAGCCTGGTCGGAAGAGAAACCCGCGATTTACACAGGGTAAAGCAGGCGTTACGAATCCAACCAGGCAACCGAGCAGTGGCCCGCCCAGCCGTTTATTTCGTTAGGCGTTCATCAGGGCGAGTGTTGTATCGAGCATCCGGTTAGAGAAGCCCCACTCGTTGTCGTACCAGGAGCAGACCTTGACCAGCGTCCCATTGGCTCCCACCTTGGTCATGCTTTCATCGTAGGTTGATGAAGCCGGGTCGTGATTGAAGTCCATGGATACCAGCGGCTCATTGGTATAACCCAGCACGCCCTTAAGTTCACCCTCGGACGCTGCCTTGAGCAGGCCATTGATTTCCTCAACGCTGGTTGCACGTGAAGCGGTAAAGCTCAGGTCAACCATCGATACATTGATCGTGGGCACACGCACAGCGAACCCATCGAATTTGCCAGCCAGTTCCGGCAACACCAGTCCAACTGCTGCTGCAGCGCCGGTCTTGGTCGGAATCATCGACTGTGTGGCCGAACGGGCCCGCCGCAGGTCAGAGTGGTAAACGTCGGTCAGCACCTGGTCATTGGTGTAAGCGTGAATCGTCGTCATCAGGCCCGCTTCGATACCAATGGCATCCTGCAGGGGTTTGACCAGCGGTGCCAGGCAGTTGGTGGTGCAGGAAGCGTTGGAGATGATCTGGTCATCGGCGGTCAGCGTATTGTGATTCACGCCATACACGATGGTCTTCACGTCATTGCCGGCAGGCTGCGAAACCACAACCTTCTTGGCACCCCCCTGCAAGTGGGCCGAGGCCTTGTCCTTGCTGGCGAAAAAGCCGGTGCATTCCATCACCACGTCGACACCCAGTTCGCCCCAGGGCAACTGTGCCGGGTCCCGCTGGGCCAGCACCTTGATCTTGTCACCGTTGACGATCATGTATTCGCCGTCGACTTCAACCGTGCCACTGAAGCGGCCATGTACGGTGTCGTAGCGAGTAAGGTGGGCATTAGTGTTGGTATCGCCCAGATCGTTGATGGCAACGATCTGGATTTCGTTGGTGCGCCCTGATTCGTATAACGCACGCAAAACGTTACGACCGATACGACCAAAACCGTTGATGGCTACCTTGACTGCCATAGTTCTATTCCTCTGTTGTCTATGTATTGACGACTGGTTGAATACACTTAATTCAAAATTTCTTTCAAGCTGGCAACGATGTTGTCCGCTGTGAAACCAAAATGGGCGTAAACCTGTCCGCCCGGGGCCGACTCGCCGTAGCGATCCAGGCCTATAACTTTGCCGTGACTCCCGATCCAGCGATACCAACCATCGGTAGAGCCGGCCTCAACTGCCAGCCGGGCAGTAATCGAGGCAGGCAGTACCTGCTCGCGATAAGCGCTGTCCTGCCGCTCAAAGACCTCAACACAAGGCATGGAAACCACGCGCACGGCCTGGCCATCGGCGTTCATCTGCTGGGCCGCCTCGACTGCGATAGCGACCTCGGAACCCGTGGCGATAATAATCGCCGTTGGCGTCGTGGCTGGCTCGACGAGTACATAACCACCCATCGCAATATTACTTAGCTGTTCTGCGTCACGCGCCTGGCAGGCCACATTCTGACGTGTCAGGGCCAATGCCGATGGGCCGTCACGGCGCTCAATCGCCGCTCGCCATGCGACGGCTGTTTCTGCCACGTCACAGGGACGCCAGACATCCAGGTTTGGCATGAGTCGCAGACTGGCAACGTGCTCGATGGGCTGATGGGTCGGGCCATCTTCACCCAGGGCGATAGAGTCATGCGTATAAACATAAATACTGCCGATACCCATGAGCGAGGCCACGCGCACGGCGTTCCGGGCATAGTCAGAAAAAGTCAGGAAGGTGCCACCATAGGGCACAAACCCGCCATGCAGGACGATACCGTTAATCATGCCGCTCATGCCGAATTCACGCACACCATAGGCGACATAATTGCCATCGCCATTACCTGGCACAATGGTGCGATGGCCGCTGAAATCGGTGCAATTGGATTCCGACAGATCGGCTGAACCACCCATCAGTTCCGGCATTACGCCCGCGATTGCGTCCAGAGCCAACCGCGAGGCCTTGCGGGTTGCGACGGTTGCGCCCTCGTCCTGCGTTTTGCTGATGTACTCAGCCATGGCCTGTGCCCACTCAGCCGGCAGATCACCCGCAACGCGTCGACTGTACTCGGCAGCCAGCTCCGGATGCTTGGCGGCATAGGCGTCGAACTGCGCCTGCCAGGCGGCTTCTGCCTCGGCACCAGCAGACCGGGCATCCCAGCCGGTATAAATCTCTTGC
>JBFKKS010000150.1:0-6201 GCA_041630955.1 Nevskiales bacterium | reverse complement strand
GGCGACAGGAAGCGACCGAACTCCAGGCTTTCGCTGCCGGACAGTTCCGCAGCATTATGGATGGCAAAGGTGTTTTTTACACTGAGGCGCTGGACCACAAGCATGGATTATTCACCAACGTATTTGTACAGGTTAAGTCGGAGGAGGATACCGTGCTGATTCTGGCCAAGAGCGGGCGTCAAGAGGTGGACCCTAAAACACGGGCACGCATCCTGGTTCTGCAGAATGGTTATAGATACGAAGGCGAGCCGGGCGAAGCAGATTACTTGATTACGGCATTCAAGGAACACGGCGTACGTATCAGTCCTCCGCGAGTGGTGACAAATCTCAAGAGCAGTGCCAAGCCCTTTCAAAGTTTGCTCAAGTCATCTGATAAGAGCGACTGGATTGAGTTAAATTGGCGTTTATCGGTGCCCCTTACTGTTCTGTTACTCGGCCTGATGGCCGTACCACTGTCTCATAGCAAGCCTCGAGAAGGGCGCTATGGGCGGTTGGTGTTGGCATTGGTGATTTACTTGATGTACTCGAACCTGCTAACAGTCGGACGTGTGGCCACGGATGAAGGAAAGTTGCCAGTATTTATCGGTATCTGGGCAATTCATCTGGGTTTGATGGTTTATATCTTCTGGCTGCTGGGAAGCCGCGAGGGCTGGTGGCGCCGTCCCAAGCTGATTTCTGCTGACAGCGGACGAAGCGGAGCGCCTGCATGATCCGACGTCTGGATTTGTACGTGATACGTAGTATCGCCGGGCCCACGTTGCTGGTGATGTTCACCCTTATGGTTGTGTCCAGCATTATGTCCCTGGTCGATGAGTTAGAGGCTGCAGAACGTCTTGGTTACGGTTTCGGTGTTACCTTGCAATTCGTACTCCTGAGTTTGCCTGCGGGTATTTATCAACTTGCACCGACTACCATGCTCTTGGGAGCTTTACTGGGTCTGGGTACGCTGGCCAGTGGCAGTGAACTTATCGTAATGCGTGCATCGGGCGTTTCTTTAACCCGGCTTGCATTCGCCACTGCGTTTGGCGGCGTGGGCTTCGCCGTTTTGATTTTTGCGCTAGGTGACTGGCTCGTTCCGGTTTCTTATCAGACTGCCTACGATCTTCGCACTGAGGCCCGCCATGGCGGCCATCGTAGCGGAGAGTCTGGCCTGTGGCTCAGAGAAGGCGATCGGTATATCCATATCGACAAGATTCACGGCAAGACAGCTCTGGGAACCGTGCATGAATACGCTTTTGACGATAAACGGCGCCTCACCAGTAACATGGAAGCGAAGAGCGGTGTTTATACCAAAAATGTTTGGCAATTGGCTGATGTGAGAGAAAGCCTGGTACAGGACCAGCGTATTACGACACGGAAAGAGCCTGTTAAAGAATGGGACGTGCAACTTGATCCAAGCCTGCTGCAATTGTCAGCCGTGCGTTCTGAATCTCTGAGTTCAGGCGGCTTATGGTCATATGCGCGTTATCTTGATAGTAACGGACTGGATGCAGACGATTATTGGGCAGCCTGGTGGCGGAAGCTCGCTATGCCATTGACGATTATTGTTATGAGTCTGATGGCGATACCATTCGTGGTGGGTTCACTGCGTAGTGCCGGTAACGGTCAGCGACTCTTCGTCGGTATCTTGATGGGGATCGGTTTTTACCTCCTTAACGAGATCGTTGGCAGTACCGGACAGGTTTATGGCATGCAGCCGTGGGCAACGGCACTGCTTCCCACCCTGCTGGTAGGTGCCCTGGCGCTATTCTGGCTGGACCGAATCAACTAATGGGTTGCGTTGCTTCGGCGCGATCAGCTCTTGGGTTCAACCACGATCAGGGAACCACTCAATATGTCGTGCAGGGCTCGGCCCCGAGGGTCGAATAGGCACCATACAAGCCCCACTACTGACGACCACGCGACAAGTGCCAATGGGAGTCTCAGTAAGGCCTGCGGCAAACTCACCGGTTCACCGTTTGCCTTAATCAGACGCATTCGCCATGCACGCATACCGAGGGTTTGCCCACCGTGGGTCCAGAACCAGAGATAAAACACACTTGCCACCCCAAGCAAGTAGCCCCTGAATAGCCAGTTTTGACTGTCGATTGCTTCACCAGAATTTGCGGCAATCGCAAAGGCACCAGCGACCATTAACAAGCCAACCAGCAATAAGCCGTCATACATTGCGGCGGAAAGGCGACGTAGCAGTGTGGCCGAGGGATAGGCGTTTTGTTTCATGACAATAAACGGGGGAGGCAAAATGTGATGTGTTCCCAGTTTAGTATGATGACGATTCGGGTGTCTGCGTGGCAGAACGAGAAACCATCAAACCGGGAGAGAATATGGCTGGGGAGCGAACCGCTGCGACAGATTACTGGCGCGCGAATCTTCGATTGTTGGCGGGTCTTTTGATTATCTGGTTCAGCGTGTCATTTGGCTGCGGCATCCTGTTGGTCGACTGGCTTGACCAGTATCGCTTATTCGGTTTCAAGCTTGGCTTCTGGTTTGCCCAGCAAGGCTCCATTTATATCTTCGTACTGCTAATTTTCATCTACGTGTGGCAGGCCTCGCGACTGGATCGACGCTTTAATGCCCAGGCAGAAAGTAACCATGAGGCAGAGTCATGAGTTTACAGATGCTGACATTCCTGGTCGTAGGCGCCAGCTTTCTGCTTTATATCAGCATTGCCATTGCCTCGCGTGCGCGAACAACAGGGGATTTCTATATAGCAGGCCGTCATGTGCATCCGTTGGCTAACGGTATGGCAACGGCTGCAGATTGGATGAGTGCCGCTTCCTTTATATCCATGGCAGGTCTGATCGCTTTCATGGGGCGCGATGGGGCAATGTATCTGATGGGTTGGACCGGTGGTTACGTGTTGCTTGCGCTTCTGTTGGCACCCTACTTAAGGAAATTCGGCAAATTTACTGTGCCGGATTTTGTGGGTGATCGTTACTATTCACGTACCGCCCGGATCGTGGCAGTTGTCTGCGCGCTGTTTGTCTCTTTTACTTATGTTGCAGGACAGATGCGTGGCGTAGGCATTGTTTTTTCACGCTTTCTGGAGGTTGATATAACCCTTGGTGTGTTGATTGGTATGGGCATCGTATTTATCTATGCCGTACTTGGTGGCATGAAGGGCATTACCTATACCCAGGTCGCGCAGTATTGCGTGTTGATATTTGCCTATATGGTGCCTGCAATTTTCATCTCCTTGATGATGACAGGGAATCCAGTGCCACAACTGGGATTTGGTAGTCACCTGGCGGATGGTTCAGGTGTGTACCTGCTGGACAAACTGGATGGACTGACTACTGAATTAGGCTTCAGTGCATATACCAGCGGCACCAAGTCGACCATCGACGTGTTTTTTATCACTGCTGCGCTGATGGTGGGTACTGCTGGCCTGCCACATGTGATTGTGCGTTTCTTTACCGTGCCCCGAGTGCGAGATGCCCGAATCTCGGCCGGCTATGCGCTGCTGTTTATCGCGATTTTATATACGACTGCCCCGGCCGTAGCTGCCTTTGCGCGAGCGAATCTGATCAACAATGTCCAGAACCAGAACTATGCAGAGGTGCCCGGTTGGTTCAAGACATGGGAAGACACCGGGTTGATTGCCTGGCAGGACAAGAATGAGGATGGGGCGATTCAGTACGCTGCCGGTCTGCCTTTTACGGGCAAGCCAGAGTTTAGTGAACTGCGAGGGGCGCAAGGAGAGCGGCTTGTTACTAATCCATCAGCCGCGAACGCGAATGAGTTATACATTGATCGCGACATCATGGTGCTGGCTAATCCGGAGATCGCCGGACTGCCTAATTGGGTTATCGCCTTGGTGGCAGCAGGGGGGTTGGCGGCGGCTTTGTCGACTGCGGCAGGACTGCTGCTGGTCATTTCCACAGCCATATCCCATGACTTGCTCAGGAAAACTTTTTTACCTCAGATCAGCGACAGGCAGGAGCTGCTTTACGCGCGTTTCGCGGCAGCTGCGGCGATTTGTGTGGCTGGCTGGTTTGGTATTCATCCGCCCGGATTTGTCGCCCAGGTCGTGGCGTTTGCTTTCGGCCTGGCAGCTGCTTCGTTTTTCCCCGTGTTATTGCTCGGCATCTTCTGGCAACGCATGAATCGGGAAGGTGCGATCACCGGCATGCTTGTAGGATTAGCGTTTACCGCTTCCTACATCATTTATTTCAAGTTCCAGCACCCTGAGTTGAATACGGCAGCAAACTGGTGGTTTGGCATTTCGCCTGAAGGTATTGGCACGCTGGGAATGTTGCTTAACTTTGCCGTGGCAATACCTGTCAGTTTGATGACGCCCGCGCCACCGGCGCACATTAGACAACTGGTTGCGGATATACGCATGCCTTGACTGTATACAGGCTGCTTTCATGTGCTTGTCACTCAGCTGTGCTTCAATAAAGACTTATGGCAGTTATCGAATCCGACATCTGTACAGCTGAGCAGCAAGATCTGACGCAGCCGCAGCTTTATGCTAATCAGGTTCTGGGTCAGGTTGCGTTCAATCGGCGTGTACTTGAACTGGCACGTGACAAGGCGATGCCGCTGCTTGAGCGGCTCAAGTTCTTGTGTATTTCATCATCAAACCTGGATGAGTTTTTCGAGGTTCGGGTGGCCGCTCTTATTCAGAAGGTTGAAGCAGGCTCAGTGCAGACTGATGCTGACGGCATGTTACCTGCTGATCTGTTACGTGAAGTGAGCGCGACGGTGCATTCATTTGTGGATGAGCAATACCAGGTGCTCAATGATGAATTACTGCCTGCCATGCGTGGGCAAGGCATCAATTTTCTGCCACGAGCTGAATGGTCGAAGCAGCAATGTGAATGGGTGGAACAGTACTTTATCGATGAACTGCTGCCTGTTCTCAGCCCCATCGGCCTGGATCCCGCGCATCCTTTTCCACGCATTCTGAACAAGAGCCTGAATTTTATCGTTCGGCTGAAGGGGCATGACGCGTTCGGGCGTGACGCCGGTTACGCGATTGTCCAGGCGCCTCGTTACCTGGCTCGCATCGTACGGCTGCCGGCAGAAGAAACCGGGGGTGGCGATAATGATTTCGTATTCCTGTCATCAATTATTCACGCTAACGTCGAATCCCTGTTTCCAGGTATGCAAGTGCTGGGTTGCTACCAGTTCCGGGTGACGCGTAACAGCCACTTGTTCGTTGATGAGGAAGAAGTGGACGACCTGTTGCGCGCACTGGAAGGGCAGTTGCCATCGCGCCGTTATGGTGATGCTGTGCGTCTTGAGGTAGCACATAACTGTCCAGAGAAACTGATCCAGCATTTGCTCAGGCAATTCGAAATGGATGAGTCGGCACTCTACACGATCAATGGTCCTGTCAATCTCAGCCGCATGATGGCCGTTCCCGAACTGGTTGACCGCCCCGACCTTAAGTTCCCGGGCTTTGTGGCTCAGTTACCGTTGTTCGATTCGGTAACCAGTAAAGTCTTGCCCAATGCTGGCGCGACAGGCAAGGCAGATATGTTTGCTGCCATACGAGAGCAAGACATTCTCCTGCATCACCCATACCAGAGTTTTGCGCCTGTCATCGATTTACTCCTACAGGCGGCCGTAGATCCTGAGGTGCAGGCCATTAAACAGACCCTGTACCGGACTGGTGCGGATTCACCGGTGGTCGATGCATTGGTGGCAGCAGCCCGGGCGGGCAAGGAAGTCACCGTGGTGATTGAATTGCGTGCACGCTTTGACGAGGCCGACAACATCGGTTTGGCACACACCTTAGAGGAGGCCGGAGCCCATGTGGTTTACGGCGTGGTGGGGCACAAGACGCATGCCAAGATGATGCTGGTTGTACGCCGTGAGCGTAAGGGACTGCGAGAGTATGTCCACCTGGGGACGGGTAACTATCATCCAGGCAATGCGAGGATATATTCAGACTACAGTTTTTTTAGCTGTGAAAAGGCCCTTTGCAAGGACATTCAGAAAATGTTTTTGCAACTCACAAGTCTCGGCAAGCCCTCCGCTATGAAGCGGGTGCTTGATGCGCCATTTAATCTGGCAAATGCACTGCTGGCGATGATCAAGCGAGAAGCGGAACATGCCCGTGCGGGGCGGCAGGGGCGCATCATCGCCAAGATGAATGCATTGGTTGATCCGGTTGTGATCCGTGCACTTTATGCGGCTTCTCAGGATGGCGTGCAAATCGATCTCATCGTGCGAGGCATGTGCAGTCTGCGG
>JBFKKS010000149.1:0-6244 GCA_041630955.1 Nevskiales bacterium | reverse complement strand
CGCTTCTGGCATGAAGCGATTGCTGTCGACCCGATCCACAACGTGATCTACCTGACCGAAGACGCTGAAGATGGCCGCTTCTACCGCTGGGTTGCAGCCCCCTCAGACATCGACGCAATCACTGGCCGCATGGCCATGGAAAACGGCACCCTACAGTGCATCAACCTGGCCGGCTATGAAGACGGCGGTTACGAAATGGACGACGCCAAGCTGCGTAAGCTCATGCCCGTCACCTGGGCGGATGTACAGAACCCGCTGGAGCCACAGGACGTCAACCGCGGCCCCGGCACCATCTTCAATGGCGGTGAAGGCCTGTGGTACTACGAACTGCCACCCAGCATTCAATCCATTCCCGTGGGCGGCACCGTGCCCACACGCGGCGTGGTGTTCTGGACAACCAAGGGTGACAACCGTGTATGGGCGCTGGACATTGAAAACCAGCTGGTCGAACTCATCTTCGACAACAGCCAGATCGAACCGGCCTTTGGCGATGTCGACAACCTCACCGTCAGCCCGGGTGGCGACATCCTGGTGGCCGAGGACGGCGAGGGCCTGCGCATCATGGTCGTACTACCCAACAAGCAGTCGAAAACGCTCGTACAACTCGACCCCGTCGCCCATGCTGAATCAGAAATCTGTGGCCCGGCATTTTCACCGGATGGCTCACGGCTTTATTTCAGCTCGCAGCGAGGGCCGGATTTTACGGGCGCGCCCACCGGGACGACATTTGAAGTAACTATTCCGGCTGAATTTATCAGTTGAAGTAGAGAGCATACGACCGCCAGAGAAACGAGGTCTGACTGCATTTTTACCTCATAGGCCTAGACGTTAAGCATAAACAACATCAGTGTAACGGCAGCGCCAAACGACCAGACGATGGCCACACCAGACGCGATGCGTAAGCGGCGACACAAATTGCGCTGGGAATCAATCGATATCAAATAGGTCTGGTGCTTGTATAAGGGTTTGCACAGCATAGGGGTCTGAACTGATGCTGCCGTATTCAAATGACTATGCGGACCGGCTTTGGTGTCGGCCGCTTGGCTTTTTGGTGTCACGAACTGCCCGATCAGATGTAACGGTGTATCGGGTTCGATAATCGATTCGAGATATCGGTATTTGCCCGAAGCTGGCCGCTTTCCATGAGCAAGACTAGGCTGCAGGTCAGATGACTCCCCGTAATAGCATTGCTCGCTAGCTGTAGTTTCAAATCGCGCCCCCGTCGGATCTACCAGGCAAAGACCCGTATCGTCCTCAATATAAAAAGTGGCGGAAGACTGGCGTTTATTAACTAACTTCCAAAAGCCAATTACTGGCACTCGCCTTTCGATATCCACGGCCCACCACAGGCACTTCTTTCCAGATACTGGGCTGCGCTGGACATGGCCATCACGCTCGCGGGCTATGGCCTCCAATTCAACATAGCCCTGAGCCGCCGACCGTATTTTGGCCGTTGGCACATCCTCAATCATCCGTACATGTCGAAGCCAGTAAAAGCTCAGGTAGAAAGATAAAGGAATACTGATACCCAGAATGATCATTCCCACTCTTATGCCCCTATGCCCCTCAGGAACTATTTCGTTGCCAATCTGAATAGATTGAGTCATCGCCCATTCCACATTCAGCTTAATTATTACCGGCTTTCAACATCAACTACGCAATTTACGCCCTTTAATGACGCTGACTCGGCTGAGACGATCACAGCGCAAAAAACACTCAGGGAGTAGAGGAATAATGAATTCATCCGTTTGGCGTCGTCTTGTGGGCGCGGTATTTACATCGCTGGTACTTGTTGCATGTGGCGGTGATGGCGACGTAAGTCAGAATCGGGCAGCGTCCCAGGTGCCAGGCGGCACGACCACCGACGAGACATCTGCTCCGCCAGACGAGGGCGTGATTCTCGCAGAAGAGATGCAGCATATCGTTGCACGCAGCGGCCTGAACTCGCTGCCGTCTGACCCCGATCAGGCTGCCGCATCCATTGCTACGCTTCCCGACGGCCTGGGCGATGTGATTGCGATGCATCTCGGCAGGTACTACCCGACGCCACACGAGTTCACGCCCGGCATGGGGCCGCTGGTGGACCTGCTGCAGGCGCGCGCCGACATGCTGATCAGCGGGCAGCCGCAGATGTTGCTGGAGAATACGCTGGATGGCGAAGGCGCGATCCTGTTGCTGCCGGTGGATGGTACGACGGTCATCGTGATTCTGCCGACCCAGGTGGTTGAATCCGACGTGGACGCCCTGCCGCTACCCGAAGCGAGGGTCGACCTCAGCCAGCTCACCTATGAAGTAAACGGCCATACCCGCACTGTGGCTGAATACATGCAGGGCGGCAACACCAATGCAATCGCGTTCATGCACAACGGCAAGTTCATCTACGACGACTACCAGAACGGTTTCAACCCCAATACCCGGGCCCATATGTGGTCGGTCACCAAGTCAGTGACGACCGCTCTGGTGGGTATCGCCGTTGCGGAAGGCCTGGTCGACTCGATTTACGACCCCATCAAGAAGTACATCCCCGCTGCCACCGACACCGTGTGGGAAGGCGTGAGTATCGAAGACTTGCTGCAAATGGAATCGGGTACCTACTGGGTCGACGTGCCGGTCCACCAGCCCGAACAGCTTGTGCTGATGGGGGCGGACTACCACTCGAACGGTCTGTATGGCATGACCCGCGACGAGTACCTGCTGCAGCTGACACGTGTCTCGCCGACGGGCGACCACTACCGCTACAACAGCGGTGATGCGCAGATGCTGGCCTGGCTGCTCGAGAATGTCTACGAGAAACCCTACGCCGAAATTCTGTCGGAAAAGATCTGGCGTCCCGCGGGCATGCAGGATGATGCACTGGTCATGATCGACCGGCTTGGCAACACCTTCGCTTCGATGGGACTGATGGCCACGCCCAGGGACATGGTTCGCTTTGGCGAAATCTTCCGTAATGGCGGACGCAGCATCGATGGCAAGCAGATCGTGCCCGAGGTTTGGGTCAAGGCATCACACAATTACGACAAGGCTAACAGCGGTGGCCCCCGCGGCTACATGTGGCCGCACTGGGGCGGCGTTGAATCCGGCAACTACACCGCCTCGGGTTACGCACACCAGCGCGTCAGCGTGGCCCCGTCCCTGAACACTGTCGGTGTGCGTTTCGGTAACGACCCGGTTGATACCGTCGCGCCCAAGGAATGGGAAGCGGTGCTGACGGCGGTGGGTAATTACCTCGAGTCTGGCAGCGGGCTGTAAACGGTCTTTTCAATCTAGCGTGAATGCAGAGCCCGTTAAAACGGGCTCTCAGATTGCCTACGAAGCAATATGGATCTGCCTACCCAGGCCAATGCCAAAAACAGCAGTAGAGGCAACTCAATTGCCACCTGACCTGATGCCGTCATGGAGCACCCGCCACCACCAGCATGGTTACTACTAGCTTGGTTATTACTAGCTTGGTTATTACTTATGCTGACCCCTGGGGCGCCAGGGTCGATAATTTGTCCGTTTTCTACCCCATCCGCATCTCCAGGCCCGCCATCAGTAAGAATCAGCAGGATAACGTTCTGATCAATACTCACATTTGAAAAGTTCGAACAATGGCTGGAGGCGATACATTTTACGTAGACTTCGGGACGTGCTGAAGGGTCAAGCATGATCGTAACTTTGGCAGTGCCGCCTACCGGCAAGCCACTGATATTAAAACCGAAAACCCCATGGGGATAGGTAAAACCAGTGGGCAATAGTTGATCAATTCCGCCTTGCGTACGCTCATCAGCATCCATGAGGCGCACAGCCTCCAGGCTGCCTTTATCGGTCATAAATGTAACTGCCATACCGGATTCATCGAGAATCGTTATAGCCGGGCGCCCCGAATCTGATTCATCATCATTCAAGATGGTGGCAGTGCCTGAAGTTACGCTTCCCAAGACTGCACCATTGTCCACATCAGACAAGATCACCTGAAATGTTTCGTCAGGCTCCACCTTTGTATCCCCGTTGACCTTTACAATCAGCGCAGCCGTCTTTTCCCCGTCAGGTATGACAACTGTTCCATTGCTTAGTCCCACATAATCGTTGTCTGAAATTGTGGCCGTGCCGTCAGCGGTGTAATAGCTCACGGTAGTATCGCCCTGGCTGACTGTCGACAGGCTCACCGTAAGTCGCAGTACACGTGTACCCTGATCACCCTCTAGGACAGAACCATCGTCTATGGTGACAAGGGGGGCGGTGGGCGGACTTGATGGGTACATAAGAACCCATGGCTCTCGGCCATGCTCAATGTCTGTCGCCACAAATACCAACTTGTCATCAATCTGGGTAAAGCGATCCGGTCTACTTGAACCTGCGCCCTGATAAATATCCTGAACCTGGGATGTGCCTTCCGGGGTGCCATCGGACATCCATAGTTCAATTCCGTCATGACTGTTAGCCGCGAAAACCAGTAGATCATTAAATGCTGTCAGGGCATGTGGTTTGCTGCCCTCTCTGCCCGGCATGATGTCTTTCACCATCTGCGTGCCTGTAGCCGTGCCATCCGTCATCCATAATTCCCTGCCGTCTTCTCCGTTGGTAGCAGTAAAAAATAGTTGTCCGTTCAGGGCGGTGAGGTTCTCAGGAGCTTCGCTTCCTTCCAACCAGATATCCTTCACCATGACAGTGCCTTCCTCAGTACCGTCACTTTTCCACAGACCTACACCACTGATAAAGTCGCCCGCAGCAAAAAACAATGTATTGCCTACAACTGTAAGAGAATGGGGTGTTGCGCTGGGAGTTCCGCCCAGGACATCTTTCACAAGATAGGTTCCGTTTATCGTCCCATCACTTCGCCAAAGCTCAACCCCATGCGTGCCGTCATCGGCAGCGAAATAGACAATACCGTCAAGGTAGGTCAGCCCGGAGGGATTGCTGTTTCCTGCAAGATTTATATCTTTTACTAACAAGGTGCCAAGCTCACTCCCATCACTGACCCAAAGCTCATGGCCCTTCATGCAATCGTCTGCGGAGAAAAACAGCTGGCCATTTGACCCAAGCAAGCCTGATGGATTGGAACCACTGGAGTTTGCACAGATATCACTTACCAATACCGTTCCGTCAGCGGTACCATCGCTCTTCCATAATTCACGACCGTAAATACCATCATCCGCGGTGAAAAAAAGCATGTCGTTTAAATTCGTAAGATTATCCGGCCTTGAACCGAACTCCCCTGTCAACACATCTTTGACCAGCACGGTTCCACTTGAGGCCCCATCGCTTGCCCACAACTCCCTGCCGTCAAACCCATCTCGAGCAGTAAAAAACAGGGTGCCAGAAACTCCGGTGAGTTCTGTGGGATTACTGCTCAGGTAGCCAGCGGCAATATCCTTGACTAGAACCGTACCTTCGGTCGTCAAATCGCTTTTCCAGAGTTCACGACCACGTACGAATATGTCATCGCCATGGCTATCAGCAGTAAAAAAAAGCATTCCATCATTATTGGTAAGGTAACGCGGATCAGACCCAGACTCGATTCTGTACTCCTTTACGATTTGAGTGCCATTCGCAGTGCCGTCACTCTTCCAGACTTCCCTTCCACTTTCTGTAGAGGCGGCAAAATAGAAATGGCTGCCCACAGGCAGGATGGGGCCAGGCGAGGAACTACTTTCACCACTCGCTATGTCGGCAACAAGTACAGTTCCTGCACTGGTGCCATCACTTTTCCATAATTCAGAACCTGATGAATCATCATATGCGTTCAGATACAGGATGTTATTTACCTGCCCAAGTATCTGACCTGGTGCAATGTCTTTTAGAATTACGGTACCGCTAGCAGAACCATCACTTGTCCAGAATTTAGTACCTGGTGAACCGTCACGCGCAGTGAAAAGCAGCGTGTCGTTAATTACGGTCAAATCTTCGGGGTCGGAGTCACCATCCCTGTACGCCGGCCCCTCAATATCGATATCAGGGCCAAAGTTGATGTCTTTAACCAGGGATGTTCCAGCCTCGGTTCCATCGCTTCTCCACAGCTCTCTGCCGTTGATTACATCATCAGCGCTGAAATAAAGAATCCCATGCATGTTGACAAGGAATTTGGGGAATGACCCTGTGCTTCCCTGGTAAATATCCTTGACTAACACTGTGCCGGAGCTGGTGCCATCACTTTTCCAGAGCTCTCTTCCGTCCTGACCATTTATGGCCGAAAAAAACAAAGTGCCATTGACGTTAGTTAAATTAGACGGTTTAGAAGAGGTGGCACCGGGGAAAATATCTT
>JBFKKS010000148.1:0-6269 GCA_041630955.1 Nevskiales bacterium | reverse complement strand
TGCGAGTGGCCTTTGCCCGGTAGCCAGGCTGCTTGATGCAGGCGTGAATGTCGCGCTCGGTACCGATGGCGCAGCCAGCAACAACGATCTGGACATGTTTGGCGAAATGCAAAGTGCCGCGTTACTCGCCAAGGTGGTCGCTGATGATGCCAGCGCATTACCAGCACACCAGGCCCTGCACATGGCGACACTGGCGGGCGCAAAGGCCCTTGGCAAGGAGGACCAGATTGGCTCGATCAAGCAGGGCAAATGGGCTGACCTGGCGGCCGTAAATCTTGATACACCAGAGACGCGCCCAATCACTCACGTTATTTCACAACTGGTTTATGCTGCTGGCCGTGAGCAGGTCAGTGATGTCTGGGTAGCCGGACGCCGCCTGATGCGTGATCGACGACTGGCCACGCTGGACATGGAGGACGCCATGTTACGCGCCCAGACCTGGGCTGACCGCATACGGACAGCTGAAAAACACGGAGAGGCCGCAAAGTGAATACACAAAGCACGAATGTCGACCCGGATGAGATCAGCAAATTCGCCAGCCTGGCAGCCACGTGGTGGAACCCCGATGGCGAAATGGCACCGCTGCATGTGATCAACCCTGTCAGGCTACGTTATGTCGACCAGCGAGCCGGACTGGCCAACAAACGGGTCCTTGATGTTGGCTGCGGGGGCGGCCTGCTCAGCGAGGCAATGGCCCGGGTCGGCGCACAGGTAACAGGCATCGACCTGGCTGAGGAATCCCTGACCGTTGCCGCCCAACATGCAGCCGATGCAGGTATCGAAATCGATTACCGCTGTATCGCTGTAGAGGAAATGGCTGAAGAACAACCCGGCAGTTTCGATATCGTAACCTGCATGGAGATGCTCGAACATGTGCCCGACCCATCCTCAATCATTCAGGCATGTGCACGGCTCACCAAACCCGGCGGTGAACTGTTCTTCTCCACCATCAATCGCAACCCCAAGTCCTATGCCCTGAGCATACTGGGTGCGGAATACCTGCTCGGTCTCCTGCCGCGTGGCACACATGATTACAGCAAGTTCATCAAACCATCCGAGTTAAGTCGCTGGGGACGTGAGGTCGGGCTGGAACTGCTCGACGTCAGTGGTCTTATCTATAACCCATTGCTCAAACATTGCCGACTGGGCAGGGATGTTGATGTGAATTACCTCATGCACTGCCATAAACCAGAATGAACGAACCAGCCATACACTGCGTGTTATTCGACCTTGATGGCACGCTGGTCGATACCGCTCCTGACCTGGGCAACACGCTGAACCAACTGATGCTTGAGGAAGGACGTGAGCCGTTGCCACAGTCAGCGTTGCGGCCCTTTGCCTCCAGCGGTGCGCGGGGCCTGCTCTCGGTGGGGTTCGGCATGGATGAAAAGCATCCTGACTATGCTGACTTGCGTGAGCGCTTTCTGCAGATCTACGCAGAAAACAGCACTCTTAACAGCACGCCCTTTCCAGGTATCACCAACCTGCTGCATATTCTGGCTGAACGCGGCATACACTGGGGTGTGGTGACCAACAAACCCGGCTGGCTGACCAATCCCCTGATGGAGAAGCTGGCATTTGCCATTGCGCCGGCCTGTGTAATCGGTGGTGATGCAACGCCATATCCTAAACCCGACCCTGGCAACCTGCTGCTTGCCTGTGAGCAAATCGGCCTGGAGCCCGAGCATTGCCTGTACGTAGGCGATGCACAGCGCGACATTACCGCCGGTCAGCGTGCCGGCATGCGTACCGTTGCCGTTCGCTATGGCTATATTGAAACCGGTGACTGCGCTGATAACTGGGGCGCGGACTGGATGATAGACCACCCTGCCCAACTCATTGATTGCCTCTAGACAGACTACTGGATAACCATGACGCTCGAAATCAACCTGGCGCAACAACAAGAAAACCTGCTCGATTATCAGCCCCCGCCAGATTCGCTGAAGGGCAAGGTTATCCTTATAACGGGTGCCGGATCGGGACTGGGTCGCGCTGTTGCCAAGGCCTGTGCCCAGCATGGGGCGACGGTTATCCTGCTTGGTCGGACAGTAAAGAAGCTGGAGCTGACCTATGACCAGATCGTCAAGGCTGGTGGCACACAGCCGCTGATCTATCCCATGAATCTGGAAGGCGCGAGTTGGCAGGACTACCAGAATCTTGCCACAGCAATTGAAAACGAATTTGGCCGCCTTGATGCGCTGGTGCATAACGCGGCCCTGTTTGACAGCCTGAAACCACTGGCAGAAATCAGGCCACCTGATTGGCTAAAGACCCTGCATATTAATCTTAATGCGCCCTTCTTCCTGACCCAGCTATGCCTGCCCCTGTTGGCGAAGACTGCCGGTGCAAACGTCCTGTTCGTAACAGATCACGTCGGACCAGATGCTGAAGCCTTCTGGGGAGCCTACGGTGTATCCAAGGCGGGACTCGCCAGCCTGGCGGGGATGTGGTCCAAGGAACTAAGACAAAGCGGTATACGCGTACAGCTTCTGGATCCGGGCCCGGTCAAAACCCAACTGCGCGAACTGGCTTTTCCGGCCGAAGCCAGCCATGTTGCCCGCACGCCTGAACAGGTCACACCAGCCTTCCTGTATCTGCTCGGCGCAGAAAGCCAGGTTTAAGCGGTACTAGCCTCGGATAGCCTCAATAGTTGCCGAGGTCGAGATGGAGGGCGTACGTGGCAGATACTCGACCTTGCATACATCATTGAGATGATCGAACTTGCCGGCCCAGTCATCACCCATGACCAGGATATCGGCCCGGTGCTGAATCACGTATTCACGCTTCAATTCAAGTGATTCTTCCGGAAACACCTCGTCCACAACACGCAATGCCTGCAGGATGTCCCTTCGCTGTGCATAGGGATAAACCGGCGTCCGGCCTTTTTTGCTTGCGTTGAGTTCATCGGTTGACACCCCAACGATCAGATAGTCGCCATAGGCACGCGCACGTTCAAGTATGCGCAGATGGCCAATATGGAAGATGTCGAAGGTACCAAAGGTAATCACGCGCATGGCTGATCTTTAAGCTTGTAACAAGGTCGGTAATCGGGGCGAGAAAATATCACAGTGCCGGGCGCATCCGCTAATCAGGGTCATCAAACACCGCGGGTTGCTTGCTCATCGAAGCCTGTACGGCTCGCATCTGGTTGGCTGATCCCAGTAGCTTCTGCTGCAGGCTGGCCTCCATTGCGAGCCCTGCTGCTGCCGGCGATCTCCAGGTTTCGTTAAACAGGCGTTTGGCATCACGGATGGCGTGCGGCGATTTAGCCGCAATTTCAGTAGCCAGTGCCATCGCCTCGGCGTAGGGATCATCAGCAATGCGGGTAACAAGCCCCAGGGCCAAAGCCTCATTCGCATCCACGATACGTCCGGTATAGGTCAGTTCCTTGGCAACATCCATACGCACTAAAAGAGGCAGCGCCTGCGTAATCGCCATATCCGGGATCAAGCCATACTTAATCTCCATCACTGACATGCGGGTATCCGGTGCGGCAATGCGGATATCCGGGCACAGCGCAATCTGGCAGCCACCGCCATAACAGGCCCCATGCAAAGCCGCAATCACTGGCATGGGTAACGCTTGCCAGGCGTAGGCCATACGTTGTGCAAAGTTGGCAATCTCGCCTTCACGAACCTTGAAAATATCGTCAAGTGACAGGCCGCCTCCCATGAAGCTCGCCAGATCCAGACCAGCACAGAAACTGGGACCGTCGCCGGACAGTACCACGGCGCGTACATCCCTGCGCTGCATCAGCTCGTCGGTGACAGCATTGATCTGTTCACACATCGCTGAGTCCAACGCATTGTGCTTGTCAGCACGCATCAGCCTTACTTCAGCAAGGTGTTCGGTAATCGTCAGTCTTACGCGTTCTTCACTCATGGTGATCCTCAGGACGGTTATCTCTGGGCACTGGGCCGTATGTTCAGCCAGGGTTCCAGGCGGCTTGCATCATAGGGGTCGCGGCCCGAAAGAAACATTTCCAGATAGCGCAGGTCATCGTAGCCCCAGAAAAGCTGCTCATCGACACCCATACTGGGAACCCCGAATACCGACGCTGCCAGTGCCTGCTCGGTCTGCTCATGCAGGCGAATCTTGGCCATCTCGCCGCGCGCCCGTTCAAGCAGGTCCTGCGCGTCGAAGCCGGCATTGGTCAGCACCGCGCCCACCACGTTAGGGTCAGAGACATCACGTGATTCGGCCCAGGTGGCGCGAAAAAGCCCATCGATCAGCCGTCTGCGCTCTATGTTCGTCAAATCCAGACTGCTGACACGCAAGGCAAGCAAGGGATTAAAGGGATGTGAGGCCGGCGGGCGCAGCGGCACATTGAGCTGCTGGGCTTTCCGTAGGACATCACGAAGCATCCACATTGACTTGGGCGGCACCTCGGCAGGCCCTTTCTGGCCATAATGGTTCAGCAGGCCCGCGAACAAAACCGGTACCGGCTCGACGTCACGTTCGTAGTGATCAGCCAGCTTATGAATCTGCGTCCACGCCAGATAGGCGTTATGCGAGATGTAATCGAAGTAAAAGCGTATAGGTGTCTTGGTCTGGGCATCACTCATGGCTGGATCCAAAATAGCATCGAGTCAGCAGCGGACAGTCGCTGCATGCGGGCCGCGAACGGCAATATTGCTTGGCGTGTTCCACAAGCAGGGCATGGTACTGGCCGAACAGGGCGCTGTCTTGCGGCAAGGTACGCTCAAATACCGCCCTCAGTGCTTCGTAGTCCAGCTGAATAGATAACCAACCCAGTCTCACCAGAATGCGCCGCGTATAGGCATCAATCACAAAGACCGGACGATCAAATGCATATAGCAGGATCGCATCAGCGGTTTCAGGACCAATGCCGTTTACACTTAATAACCCCTCGCGCAATGCGTCTGTTGCGCAGCTATCAAGATGACACTGCGCCTGCCACCAGAAACAAAGGTTTTTCAGCCGCCTGGCCTTGACGTTGAAGTAGCCTGCCGGCCTGATCACCTGGGCCAGCTTCGCTTCAGGCAATCTGCAGATTGCCTCAACAGACAACAAGGACTGGGTTTTCAACGCTGAGATCGCCTGTTCCACATTACGCCAGGCCGTATTCTGGACGAGCACAGCACCAACGATCATTTCAAAACGTGATTGTGCCGGCCACCAGCCCAGGTCACCGTAAGCGTTATGCAATTGCGTAAACAGCCAGTTCAGGTTGGCCTGATCCATGCCCGGCAGAGGCTCTACCTGCGCACTCACCATCGCCAGGGTCGCTACTTACCTTTAAGGTCCACCGCGGACTTCAGTGCCTTGACCATGGTTTTGTCCAACTCCACGGCTGTGCCCGACTTAATGCCGCCGGGCAGCCGTATCGGTCCATAACGCACCCGCATAAGGCGGCTGACTTCCAGCCCCTGGCTCTCCCACAGACGACGCACCTCGCGATTGCGCCCCTCACGAAGAATCACGTGAAACCACTGGTTGCGGCGATCACCCTCCTTCTCTCCCGGTGCAGATTTGATAGCCTCAAACCGGGCCAAGCCATCGTCGAGTTCCACGCCCTGCTGGAGTTGCTTTAGTATCTGCTCTGTCACCTCTCCATGCACGCGGACTGCGTACTCACGTTCGATCTCGAAGCTCGGATGCATGAGCCGCTGTGCCAAGTCCCCGTCGTTGGTCAGGAGCAGTAATCCAGAGGTATTGATATCCAGTCGTCCTATCGGAATCCAGCGCCCGGAAGGAATCCGCGGCAACCGCTTGAAAATGGTCGGCCTGCCCTCGGGGTCACGACGGGTCACCACTTCGCCGACGCGCTTTTTGTAGAGCAGCACACGCGTAGCCTGGTGCTGGGATTTTTTAAGGTTGACAGGCCTGCCATTGACGCTGATCTGGTCCTCGGCAACCGCTGTGGCGCCAATGGTCGCGGGTTTGCCATTCAGCTTGACGCGCCCTTCCCTGATCCAGCCTTCGATTTCACGTCGTGATCCGAGACCGGCCTGGGCCAGAAGTTTATGCAGCCGTTCGGCCATGTGATTTACCCTGCACTGAATGAAAAATGACTAGGCACGATTAGCCTGGGCAGCGGGTAAATCCTGATCTTCGTCTGCTTCGCTTTCGTCTGTAGGCAGTGTTGCCTCTGTTTTCGCGTCTGGCGCGTCTGTCTCGTCGACATCCTCATCCAGATCCACACCAAACTCCAGATCATCTGCCGAAGCATCGTCAGTACCAGGTGACGCACTGGCGGTTAGCAAATCCGGCTGGTCCCCTTCTTCCTCCGGTTCGGCTTCATCCGG
>JBFKKS010000147.1:0-6383 GCA_041630955.1 Nevskiales bacterium | reverse complement strand
ATGAAGTGCGCGGCCTGGTGACTACCATCAATAAGGAGCATCAGCGAGTCGCCATGCACGCTGTGCGGTTGGCGCTTTTGCAGCAGCAGGCAGAAGCAGCCCGCCTGCCACTGACCGTGCTGGAACTGCCCTGGCCGTGCAGCAACGAAGACTATGAATCAATCATGGCGGCCTTTGTTGCCGGCGCGGTGGAACAGGGTAATGAATGCATGGCTTTTGGCGACCTGTTTCTGCAGGATATCCGCGACTATCGCATCCGGCAGCTGGCCGGAACGGGTCTTGAGCCGGTCTTCCCGATCTGGGGCATCCCGACTGACCAGCTGGCACGCAGCATGGTGGATGCCGGCCTGCGGGCCACGATTACCTGTGTCGATCCCAAGCAGGCGCCGGCTGCACTCGCTGGTCAGGTTTTCGATCAGGATTTCATTGATGCCCTGCCTGCCGGCATCGACCCCTGCGGGGAGAACGGGGAGTTTCACAGCTTTGCCTGGGCGGGGCCGATGTTTACTGCACCCATTGCCGTGCAGACAGGCGAGGTGATCGAACGTGATGGTTTCGTATTTGCAGATCTGCTGCCAGCTTAGCGGTGCGGCCTGCGCCGGAGGAGTCGCCGGGGACTGCTGCTCATGGCAGGGGGTAGGCCGAAATAGTCATCCAGCAGTGTCTGCATATTTTTCTGGTTGTACCAGCCCTGTTTCACAATCACGCGGCCGTTGCTATTCACCAGCAGGGCGGTATTGGGTCCGCCGCCGACCGCTCGCCAGTATCGATTGTCCATGCTGTCCACGTAGACCGGGACCTGGCCCTCGAGATGCTTGTCGAACTTGCGTGCCAGCAGCAGGCGTTCGGCTAGCGTCCTGGGCTGTCGGTGCAGGATGCCGGCAAAAATATTCGCAAAGGTGACCCATTCTCGACCTGTATACGGAGAAGGGTCACCCTTGGGGTGGGGCTCATAAACATACAGCACAACCACGTCGAGATGATTGGCATAGCGTTGTTGCAGGTCTGCCAGACCAGGGTTATTCAGACGGGCTACCGGGCATGTATAGGAGCCATTCACAATTAACACCGGACGTTTTGTCCAAAGAAGCTCGATTGGCGAGACAGAGCCATCCGTCGCATAAATTGGCAGCTGCGGAGCTGGTTCTCCTGCCTGTATGCCTTCCAGGTCGTAGACCGTGTCGGAAAGGCTGGTGAGTCCTAACTGAGCTGCCAGCACACAACCACCTAGCAGTATCACAAGCAGGCTGGCAGCAAAAACGGGGCGCAGGTAGAACCAGATCATGATGGTTGGATGTCGCTCAGTTGTTTTTGTTACGACTTGCCTTCCGGTTTGCGGCTGACCTCAGGTTCCGACCCGGGCGTGTCAATGCTAGACTTCGCGCCCCGAATTGACGGATTTTTTCTGCTATGGCTACTTTCAAAGCTCCTGTGCGCGACATCCAGTTCGTGCTGAACGATGTTCTCAATATCAATGAACTGACCCAGATCGAGCGTTTCGCCGAGGCTACCCCCGATATTGTTAACGGGGTCATAGAAGAAGCGGCCAAGATGATCGAAGAGGAGATCGCACCGCTGAACCACAGTGGTGACCAGGTTGGCTGTAAATATGCCAATGGCGAGGTTGAAGTGCCACCGGGCTATGTCGAGGCCTACAAGCTGTTTGTTGAGAGTGGCTGGGTAGGGCTGGCCAATGATCCCGACTTTGGTGGGCAGGGCCTGCCGTTCACCCTGTCCAAGGTGGTCGGTGAAATGGTGTGTGCCGCCAATGTGGCGTTTGAGCTGTATATCGGCCTGACGCAGGACTGCTACGAGGCCATTATGGCCAGCGGTACCGAGGAACAGAAGCAGACCTATTGCCACAAGCTTGCCACCGGTGAGTGGACTGGCACCATGTGTATGACCGAACCCCAGGCCGGCACGGATGTGGGCGCGGTCAAGACCAAGGCGACCCCGCAGGACGATGGCAGCTATAGCATCGACGGTGGCAAGATTTTCATCACCTCCGGTGAGCACAAGATGGCCGACAATATCGTCCATTTCGTGCTGGCCCGGTTGCCGGACTCCCCTGCCGGGGTAAAGGGGCTGTCGACTTTTGTGGTACCCAAGTTCCTGGTTAATGCCGACGGTTCGCTGGGTGAGCGCAACGGCGTACGCGCGGTCTCCATCGAAGAGAAAATGGGCATGCACGGCTCGGTGACCTGCACCATGGCCTTCGACAGCGCCAAGGGCTGGCTGGTCGGGCAGCCGAACCAGGGCATCCAGAACATGTTCGTGATGATGAACCTGGCCCGCATCATGGTTGGTTTCCAGGGTCTTGGTCAGTGCGAACTGGCGACCCAGAATGCGATTGCCTATGCCAAGGAACGCGTACAGGGCAAGGCCTTTAATGGCGGCACAGCGATCGTCGAGCATCCTGATGTGCGTCGTACGCTCATGCACATGAAATCGATCACCGAGGGTGGTCGTGTGATGGCCTACGAGATTTCCAAGTACATGGATTTGTCGCACCATCACCCGGATGAGGCGGTGCGCGAGGAAGCCCAGGACTGGGTCGAACTGATTACCCCGATCCTTAAGGCCTTCCTGACCGACTCCGGGGTGGAACTGGCCAGCATGGCAATCCAGGTTTACGGCGGGCACGGCTATATCGCCGAGCACGGTATCGAGCAGATTGCCCGCGACGCGAAGATTTGCTGCCTCTACGAGGGCACCAATGGCGTGCAGGCCATGGATCTGGCGCGTCGCAAGTTGCTGCTGCACAACGGCCGTCTGCCGGCACGTTTCTTTGCGGCGACACGCGCCACGCTGGCGGCATCCGCCGATGAGCTGGACTGGTTGACCGGACCGCTGGGCAAGGCACTGGATGAACTGGAGGCCACGACCAACTGGATGCAGAACAGCTTCAAGGGTGACCCGAACGATGCCGGTGCGGCGGCGGTGGACTACCTGCGGGCATTTGCCCTGACCATGCTAGGTCATAACTGGTTACGCATGGTGAATGCCGTGGCTGATCGGGATGACGACTTCGCCAGGGGCAAACGTGCAACCGCTCGCTTCTTCGCGCAGCGCCTTTTACCCGAGGTGGCCGCACGCTGTGTGATGGCCCAGGCTGGCAGCGAATCGACAATGGCGCTGAGTGCTGACGCCCTCTAAAGCAAGCCGCGATATGCTGGGCCGGGAGTTAACAGTCCCGGCCCGGCCCCAGCGCATCGTGTCGCTGTGCCCCTCCATCACCGAGACCCTGTTCGCACTGGATCTTGAGCGACAGATTGCGGGACTGACCCGTTATTGCCTGCACCCTGAGCTACAGGTCGCTGGCAAGCCCAGGGTTGGCGGCACCAAGAAACTCAACTTCGAAGCGATTGCTGCGCTTGAACCCGACCTGATCATTGCGGAGAAGGAAGAAAACCGGCGTGAGGATGTCGAACGGCTCGCCGAAAGCTGGCCTGTCTATGTCGCCGAGATTCGTGACCTTAAGGCTGCAGATACCATGATCCGGAAGCTCGGTGAGCTCTGTGATCGCGATGAGCAGGCCGCGCAACTCACAGGGCAGATCAGGCAGGCCTGGGATGTGCTGCCAAGCCTGAAAACACCGCTGAGCGTGGCTTACCTGATATGGCGCAAACCCTGGATGGCAGCCGGTTCGGATACCTACATCGATGCGGTCCTGCAACGGCTCGGACTGCAGAATGTATTTTCTGGTGGTGCGCGTTACCCGGAATTCAGCATAGAGACCCTGGTTGAGCAGCGACCAGAACTGGTGCTGCTCAGCTCTGAACCTTTTCCCTTTGTGGAGAAGCATATTCGTGAGCTGGAGATGCATCTGCCGCACACTGAAATTCAACTGGTCGATGGCGAAGCATTCAGTTGGTACGGTGCCCACATGCTGCCCGCTGCCCGCTACCTGCAGAAGCTACTGATCACCTGGACTGCTGGTTAGCGCCACGCAGTGATGCCAAACGTCGCCTGGCGCGTTCTGCCACCACTGTTTTCTCCGCTGCTGTTGCCTCCAGCCAATCGCCAATTTCATCCAGGCTGCGGCCACAGCCGGTGCATACATCCTGCTGATTCAGTTCGCAGATGCCCACACAGGGTGATTCGATTTGTAGGTCGCCGGGTATATCCATTGGGCGCTACTTTGCATCAGTGTCGAGGCAAGAACAATTCAATTGGAGTCAGAACTGATGGCGACAGCGATGTGCCGGGTACAACGGAGCTGTCCAGGGTGTCAGATACGGCGCGAAGGATAATGTGTGGGGGACGACACGTGGATTGCGCCCTGATGGCGGCCATGATTGGTACCTGTCTGACCCAGGGGGGGCGAGGTCAGCACAGGTACCAATCGGGCCATAACCTATTGGATCGGTTCTGGTGCTGCCGTAAAGTCATGCGTTGTTTCCCCACCGGCGACAACACTGACGTTGGCTGCGTCTGAGAAAATGACCTCGTCATCGGTTTCAGCTGCGTCCTGATCGGCCTGGCAGGTGAAGGCGATGCTGTAATCACCGGCGTCCAGCTCACTGGCCCGGTACTCATAGGTCTCTTCGATTTCGTTGAAGGTCACGGCGGCTACGTTGCTGGGAGGCGTAGCGCTGCCCTTGTCGTCAGCGATCACATCCGAGCCGGCATAGACATACACTGCGCTCTCGAAACCACAGCCGTCCTGGTTGACCAATGCGGCATCAACGGTCCCGACAATATCGCCGGTGGTGGGGGCAGGTACGGTGAAGTCATGCTGTGTGGCTGCGCCTGATTCAACAAGCACGTTGGCTGCGCCAATGAAATTGATTTCATCATCGGTCTCAGGGTTGTCCAGGCCAGACTGGCAAGTGAAGGCAACGCTGTAGTCACCCGGGGCCATGAAGGCAGCGTTGTATTCATACATGCCGGTGTCTTCGTTCAGCGAAACCAGCGCAGACGTCAGGGGCGGCGTGGGGCTGCCTTCATCATCGATAATGGCATCCGCTCCGGCAAACACGTACACGGCGCTTGCCTCACCACATCCCTCGGCAAATAGCAGGTCGGCTTCAACCGTACCAAAGATTTCGCCGGCCACCAGGTTATCAACCAGCCGCATGCTGGGCTTCAGGTGATGGCAACTCTTGCCATTGGGCTTAACCACTGACTTGCGCAGGTCGAAATCGATAACAAAATCGCCCATACCGCCCGTCGCCAGGCTGAAGCCGGAATTTAGTTTGAGGCCGCTCTGTGCGCCACTGGGCACGAACAGCGGTTCGATACTGCCGTCGCTGAGTTCGATAAATGATGCCGGATCGCTGGCTTCGCAATCATCGGCGATAACGCCCAGGCGTATCCAGTCGTAGTCGCCACTTGGAATATCGACTGCGTCCAGCAACACCTGGCTGGCATTACCCTGCAGTGCCAGCAGGTCAATGGATTTGGCCGGTTCAAAATCGAACACCATGGCCTTGCCCTCGCTGGGCTTGAGTGTAACGCTGTTGAAACTCACAACAACTTGCAGCGCATCGTCTACGGCGGCATCGGTAATGGCAAGGCTGAAACCACTTTGTTGCTGGGTGCCAGCGCCTGAGTTGGTGCCGGAGCTGTCGCCCCCACCTCCGCAGGCCGCCATACCTGTGGTCATGATTAAAAGTATGAGTTTGCGTTGAAAAGAGTTAAACATGCCGCCTCCCAAGACGAGTTTGGCCATCCACTGGCTGGTTTCTTACTAGGGCCCAGCTTAGGAGATACGGATCATCTGGCTATCGGAGATTGCGAGTATTGCTTGTAAGGATTGGCTTACCTTCGCATGCGTTTCATTCAGTCAGCTGTACGCCCTCGAGTTGCAGCAGCGTTTTCTTGGTCGGCAGGCCGCCGCCGAAACCAGTGAGACTGCCATCAGCACCAATTACCCTGTGACATGGAATCAGAATCGGTAACGGGTTGCGTCCGTTGGCTGCGCCTACCGCCCGTACTGCCCGGGGCCTGCCAGCCATCTGTGCCAGTTCTGCATAGGTACGGGTTTCGCCATAGGGAATGGCTTGCAATGCATTGAGAACATCCAGCTGGAAACGAGTGCCATGCGGTGCGAGTTCCAGATCGAAGTGTTTACGCTTGCCAGCGAAGTACTCGCCCAGTTGCCGCCGTACATCCGCAAAGACATTGGGGTCTTCCTGCCATTCCGGTTCAGGCTTGCGCACATTCTTGCCAGTAGGAAAGGCGAGCAACTTCAAGCGATGTCCATCACCCGCCAGCAGCAAGCGGCCAACGGGGCTATCTAGATAGCAGTATTTCATAGCCAGGCCCTTTTCATGATTGCGCTTGCCACAGTTGGATGGCGGCATAGGCATGCCAGGGTCGCCAGGCTGCGGCCCGCTTTGCCCGTTCTTTGCATTCCGGGTCAGCGTGCCAGGCGAGGT
>JBFKKS010000146.1:0-6464 GCA_041630955.1 Nevskiales bacterium | reverse complement strand
CTGATGTCACTACTGTTTGCCTCAGCGTACACGGCTCCAATGGTCTGTCGGCCCGAAGTGCTGTAACTGCGGAGTTCCAGTCTCTGATCCGTCTGTACCAACGCCAAGACGGACTCACACATGGGTGGACAGGCAAGAAAAAACCCCTGCTCAGAATTGAACAGGGGTAAATTCAATTGTCTGGCCAGTTCGGCAAGTTGTTCGGAATTGTCAGCCGTCAGGTTAACAAGGCCATGTAACTGGGCCACGCCAGAATGTATAAGTAATCAGGAGACCTTGCTGGCATCAAAGAGTGATGCCACACGCTGCGCCAGCATCAGGTCACCTTCGATCTGTAACTTGCCCGTCATGAAAGCCGTCATGCCATTGAGTTCACCTGAAAGCATCGCTACGAGATCGTCATCTTCAATGATCAGGGTCACGTCGGGTGATTCGGCAGTGCCTTCTTCGGCGGTGCAGGCGCCGTCCTTGATTCGAGTGTAGGCGGGAGTGGAAATCTGATACTGAATGGTGGCATCCAAATCTCCGGCAACATCAGCGTTAAAAGCTTCTGGCATTTTTTTGATGAATTCTAGTGCGGTCATTGTCATTCTCCCTGGAAAGGATTAAGTATAAAGTCGAGCATGCATTATAGGAGCTACTGACCGCGCGGCAAGTTGCCTGTTCTAGTCAGGTAAGTCGGCTTACCTTTCCCGTAGTCTGAGTCACTCTGGAGATAAGCCCGCAGAGGTAATATTGGCCATACAAACTGCCAACACCCCTGTAGTAAAAAGGCTCAGCAAATCCGTCGATGCTATATTTAACTGCAGTCGCCAACCCGGGAGCTTTTTGATGAAAATACGTGATCTCATCCAGCATTGGGAGACTACAGCACGCATGCCCAAAACCGCGCGGCAGTATAATATCCAGTTGCCTGTCTATGCGGCAGCGAAGGTGGCAGCGCTTGTCGAAATGTACCCGGGACGCTCTGAAGAGCAGATTATATGTGACCTGTTGTGCTCAGCACTGGAAGAATTGAATGAATCCTTTGCCTATGTACAGGGTGACAAGGTGTTGGCTCATGATGATCATGGTGACCCGATTTATGCTGATGCCGGGATGACGCCACGCTTCCATCAACTAATCGAGTCACACGTTAGCCGTCTAATGATGGCCGACTCCGGACACGAGGATGTAGATTGAACTATTCCCGTAACTCGCTTGAGCGTTACTTGCATACGCTTGAAGTCGCCTTGGCTGGCACCAGCCTGTCTGAGCCCCGGCCAGTCGCAGATATGGGGCTCAATTCTATTCAGAGGAAACGTCTACAGCGGCACTTCAGTCTAGACCCGGATAATCTGCGGCCCGCCGCAGTCTTGATTGCAATTCAGTTGACTGTTGATTCAGCCCATATAATCCTCACGCAGCGCTCGGAAGAATTGCGTCATCACGCTGGCCAGATCAGTTTTCCAGGCGGGAGCAGGGAACACGGCGACAGCAACCTGGAGCAGACTGCCCTTCGTGAGGCCCATGAAGAAATAGGACTGGATCCTAAGCAGGTCAAAATACTGGGCTATTTACCCGACTATCCTACTGTTAGCGGGTTTTGCGTTACACCTGTAGTGGGGCTTGTCAGCACCGGTGCATCGATAAGGCCTGACGACAGGGAGGTAACGGCCATCCATCGCCTGCCACTAAAACAACTTTTAGGTGGGCGATGTATAAGTGTCAAAACAATAGAACATGATCGCCACCATTACCCTGTTAAGGAGGTGAAACATGGTGGTCTGCGTATATGGGGGGCGACCGCAGCAATGCTGTGTATGCTGCATGATGAAATCACTGTACAACTGGCCGAAGCGCCTGCAGCGCGGGCTTTATGCTAGACGGTTAATTCCATTCAGCGCAGCCACCCGATAAGCCTCAGCCATGGTCGGGTAATTGAAAGTAGTATTGATAAAGTAGTTGAGGCTATTGCCGCCATTCTTATTGGCCATGATGGCCTGGCCAATGTGCACAATTTCAGATGCACGATCGCCAAAACAATGAATACCCAGAATCTCAAGCGTTTCTCTGTGGAACAACAACTTGAGCATACCGACTGTCTGGTCAGTCATTTGTGCTCTGGCCAGGTGTTTGAAAAGAGCATGCCCGACTTCATAGGGAATAGCTTCGTCAGTTAGTTCACGTTCTGTCTGGCCCACTGAACTGATTTCCGGAAGGGTGTATATGCCGGTCGGGATAAATTCAAAAAGACTGTGGTTACACTCACCATTGACCAGGTGTGTGGCGGCAAAACGTCCCTGGTCGTAGGCTGCGCTGGCCAGGGCAGGGGGACCCGACACGTCACCTACAGCATAGATATGGGGCAGGGAAGTCTGGTAATTTTCGTTTACTTCCAGCTGACCACGACCATTGGGCGTGAGATCAACGGCATCAAGACCAAGTTTGTCCGAATTGCCAGTTCGTCCATTGGCCCACAGCAGGATGTCGCTCTTGAGCTGTTTGCCCGAGGCAAGGTGAAGAATCACACCCTGATCCCTGCATTCCACCTTGGTATAGGTTTCGTTATGGCGCATGACAATACCCTGGTCACGCATGTGATAACTCAATGCATCCGTAATCTCGTCGTCAAGGAATGACATTAAGCGATCCTGCGTATTGACCAGATTGACCTTTACACCGAGGTTGGCAAATATCGAGGCGTATTCGCAGCCAATTACGCCAGCACCGTAAATGGTTATTAGATGGGGAGACTCGTTAAGAGCAAGAATACTGTCACTGTCATGGACGCGTGGGTGGTCGAAATCGACATCTTCAGGTTGGTAAGGACGCGAACCTGTAGCGATAACAATATTCTCGGCGCTGATTATTTCCTTGCCGCCCTGCTGCAATTTAACTTCTATTCTGTGTTCATCCAGAAAACGGGCATGACCGTTTACCAACCGCACCCGGTTCCTCTCATAGAAAGCACGCCTCAGCGCTACCTGTTGTGTGATTACCGCATCGGCACTGTGCAAGAGTTCAGGGTAAGTAACCCTACGTACTCCGCCGAGCTCATTGAACAAGGGTGTCGAAGAGAACTCCTTGTAACGCTGGACTGCATGACGCAGCGCCTTGCTGGGTATGGTTCCCCAATGCGTACAGCCACCGCCGACATCTGACCATTCTTCTACCGCAATGACACGTTTACCGCTTTTCGCGGCCATCATGGCGGCACCCTCTCCTCCAGGGCCCGTGCCGAGCACTATCAGATCACAGTCATAGGTCATGCTAATACCCGGTTAAATTAAAAAAATAGATTAACTACTTAAGTCTTTGTAATTCTTTGTATAAATCAACGAATGCCATGCTCACCTTATGTCTTGGAGAGTGATCAATCAGGGGCACTGACCGGTCGTGGGATTCTTTAACCATTACGGATGCAGGTATGTGCGTTTTTAGTATTGGCTGACCTTCGTCACGTAACTCCTGGACAAGTTGTGTGGGGAGCCTAGCTCTTGCCTGGAATTGGTTTACAACAATCCCATCTACCATCAAGTCCTCATTATGGTCTGCACGGATTTCTGAGATGTTATCAAACAGGGTATATAGAGCCTGCCGTGCGAAGTCATCACAGTCAAATGGGATAAGGCAGCGATTAGCCGCGATCAGGGCAGAACGGCTGTAGAAGTTCAGGGCGGGAGGAGTGTCAATGTAAACAGCGTCGTAGTCTTTAAGTTTTTCAATGGCCTGCTTGAGCTTGTAGATCTTGTGTCGAGTCTCAAGCTTGACCCGGATTTCCTCAAGATCGGAATGTGCCGCCATCAGGTGAAGGTTATCAAAAGGCG
Organism: Nevskiales bacterium; assembly: GCA_041630955.1. GTDB lineage: Bacteria > Pseudomonadota > Gammaproteobacteria > Nevskiales > CAJXLF01 > JBFKKS01. The sequence continues at coordinate 2,655 of JBFKKS010000146.1, read as the reverse complement.
TCTGCGTGATAAACGGACGCAGATCGTTACTCGGCAGTCGCAGCTTAAGAGAGTTTTCGAAAAATTCAGCACTCCCACTTTCCGCCTGCAGGTTCTGGGAACTCAATAGGTATTGACTCGAATTGCATTGCGGGTCCAAGTCAATGACCAGTGTTTTCTTGCCTTTGGCAGCACTGATAGCAGCCAGATTGCATACGATGGTGGTTTTCCCTACACCGCCTTTTTGATTGAATACAACGCGAGTTAACAACTATCGTCTCCTTAGATGAGAATGGTTGGTAAAAACTGGATTTCAAACAAGGCCAAGTATGGCCTAATCTATGAACAGGTCAGAGAGCAGCGCTTCGCCACTTGCAAGCGCGTATTCATCAAAATCGACCACGCCGTGTCTGCGCAGCACGGCCTCATCGATCAGGAAGTTCCCCGTCAACTGACGGCTGCTCTGCACGAGTATGGCATGAGCCGCATCCGCCATAATTTCAGGACGTCGCACGTGTTTCTTATCGACGCCTGGTGTGTTATTCAATGCTGAGGTCAAGATGACTGTACGTGGCCAAAGCGCATTAACTGCTATTCCGTCACGTCGTAATTCCTCTGCCAGTCCGAGTACGGTCATACTCATGGCGTACTTGGACATCGTGTAGGCGCAGTGGGAGCCAAACCATTTGGGGTTCATGTTCAGTGGCGGGGATAAGGTCAGGATATGCGGATTCGAAGCCTTGCGCAGATGGGGAATACAGGCTTGTGAGGCTACGAATGTGCCTCGGGCATTGCAGTCCATCATCAGGTCATAGCGTTTGACTGGGGTATTGGCTACAGGGCTTAGGCTGATGGCGCTGGCATTATTCACCAGTACATCAATGCCGCCGAATTCTTTCACGGCCTGTTCAATTGCGCTTTGTACCTGGTTTTCGTCGCGTATATCCATCTGAACAGGCAACGCCTGGCCCCCGGCATCACGGATTTCCTGTGCCGCAGTGTGGATGGTTCCCGGAAGATTAGGATGAGGTTCAGCTGTTTTGGCTGCAATGACGACATTGGCACCGTCACGTGCCGCACGTAGGCCAATCTCCAGGCCAATTCCTCTCGAACCGCCTGTGATGAAGACGGTTTTACCCTCAAGCGTACTCATGATCTCCCCGATCTATTCGGTACCGAACGATTACCGATTTTAGGCCCACCGATGTTATAGCAAAGCGACCATATGCGCACGTGCCGATGGTCATGCGGACATAAAAAAGCCCCGCGCTAGGCGGGGCTTGTAATGGCCTTATGGCTGACGAACAATCAGGCAGCTGCCTGGCTGTCACCTCCACCTGCAGCCAACTCGCGCAGGACATACTGCAAGATCCCACCATGCTGGTAGTAATCCCATTCCTTGGGCGTATCGATACGTACGGTACCGATAAACTCAACCACTGAACCGTCTTCTTTGGTAGCTTTGACCGTAACCTGCTTGGCACCCAGTTGCAGGCCTTCTATATCGAAGGTCTCGGTACCATCCAGGCCCAGGCTTTCATGTGTTTCACCTGCGGGGAACTGCAGCGGTAGCACGCCCATTCCAACCAGGTTTGAACGGTGAATACGCTCAAAGCTCTCGGTGATGACGCATTTCACACCTAACAGAATGGTGCCTTTGGCTGCCCAGTCGCGTGATGAGCCAGTGCCGTATTCCTTACCGCCAAGTACGACCAGTGGGGTGCCTTCTGCTTTGTACTTCATGGCAGCCTCATAGATGGTCATTTGTTCGCCATCCGGCTGATGCCGTGTCCAGCCACCCTCTGTGCCCGGGGCAATCTGATTACGCAAGCGGATATTCGCGAAGGTGCCACGCATCATGACCTCGTGGTTTCCGCGACGTGAGCCTAGCGAGTTGTAATCCGCCTGGGATACTCCCTTGCTACTCAGATAAGTCCCCGCATCCGAATCCGCCTTGATGTTACCGGCCGGTGAGATGTGGTCCGTAGTAATAGAATCACCCAGTTTAGCGAGGCAGCGCGCGCCCTTGATCGGCGCGATATCACCGACTTCCATCGTCATGCCTTCGAAGTAAGGCGGGTTCTGGACGTAGGTAGACTCATCATTCCACTGATAGATGCTGCCCTGCGGGATTTCCAGACCCTGCCAGCGGTCATCGCCCGCGTAAACGTTGCCATAGCGGGATTTGAACATGTCGGCATTCAGGCAACTGGCCAGGGTTTCCTGGATTTCAGCATTCGTTGGCCAGATATCCTTGAGGTAGACATCTTCGCCATCGCTACCCTTACCAATCGGATCATTGACCAGGTCCGTGTTCACAGTGCCAGCCAGCGCATAGGCAACAACCAGCGGTGGCGAAGCAAGGTAGTTCATTTTCACGTCGGCATGAATGCGACCCTCAAAGTTACGGTTGCCGGAGAGTACGGCCGTTGCGATGAGGTCATTTTCCTGAATAGCTTTGGAAATTTCCGGATCAAGCGGGCCGGTATTACCGATGCAGGTCGTGCACCCGTAGCCCACCACGTGAAAACCGAGTCCATTTAGCGACTCCATCAGGTCGGCCTTGTTCAGGTAGTCGGTAACAACCTGAGAACCGGGGGCCAGTGAGGTCTTTACCCAGGGCTTGGTCTTAAGGCCCTTGGAAAGGGCCTTCTGGGCTAGTATGCCCGCGCCAAT
>JBFKKS010000145.1:0-6471 GCA_041630955.1 Nevskiales bacterium | reverse complement strand
CAGCGTATCGCCACGACTGAAAACTCGCCCGAAATGGGCAGACTGGGCAACGCCTTATCAAAATTCCCCTGCGGGTCGGCAAAACCGCCCGGCACCGCAGCTATGATCTGCAGCCTGCCAGCCTCCTGGGCCCGGATCACCGCAGCAGCCGCCGGCATCCGGTGAATATCCGCCTCACCAATGCGATACCACAGCCCCATGCCGGGACCAATCGCCACATCCAGCGGGCGCGACAGATACAGACAGCCATCGGCCATCAGAGTGATCGACTCGCCTGCCTGCAGGGTCAGGCCGGTATCCAGCCATTGCTCCTCGCCGGCCTTGAGCGTAAACCCGGTGTGCTCGGCAACCGTGCCTGACAACTGGCCCAGTGCCTGCTCCAATTCAGTCCTGAAGGCACCGGCCAGTTGTGCCGCCTTGGGTGGCGGGTTAAACAGGCGCAGGCGGGAAGCCACGAAGCGCAGAAACACCGGTAACGGAGAACTGGCATTGCGCTGCGGTGGATGGTCCGGATCACGTATTCCCGGATCACCGATCAGGCCCAACGCCTGATACAGGCGTAACAGCAAACGATTGGGCATCTTTCTCCCCCTGTGAGACCTTACAAGTACTCCACGGTGGCATTGATGCCACGTCTGATACTAACCCTTGAAACTGCTCATGCCGAAATCGCCGAAGGGTTCGTCACGCTCTTTCACTGCTTCCTTGAAGCCCTTTTGCATCGCGGTCTGTTGAAAGGCGAAACCCTCCGCAGTGTGGCGGGTGATGCCATCAAACACCGTGCCGAGCAACTGTGTGGTATGCAGGCCCTGCTGCATGACCGACTGGTTGAGCAGCAGTTTCATCATGATCAGCTGGTTGATCGGCATGCGTGCAATGCGACCAAGCAGGATCTCGAAGCGCTCATCGAGCTTGTCGGCCGGCGCAGATTCAATCGCCAGCCCCCATTCCCGGGCTTCCTTGCCCGACAGGCAGTCGCCCGTGAAAAGCAGGCGCTTGGATTTCTCCAGGCCGATGCGATGAAACCAGATAGAAGTGGTCGGCGATCCCCATACCCGGGCCGGCGGGTAGCCAATCTTGGCGTCGTCGGCAATCACCAGCAGATCGGAACACAGGGCCATATCGGTGCCCCCGGCTACGCAGAATCCATGCACCTTGCACACCACCGGCTTGTCGGAATGAAACAGGCTCATGAAACCTTTCACATTGCGACTCATCATGGCGTAGTCGATGGTCGGGTCCCAGGTTGTGCCGGGCATGTGGTTTTTGATTTGCACCGCCGGATCAAGTGGAGAGCCGGGCGGGTAAGTCCCGCCCTCTTTCTCCAGCCCCATCTTTTCGGCGGAGTCTACGAGATCATAACCACCGCAAAAACCCGACCCGTTCCCGGCCAGTGCGATCACGTGTACCTCGGGATCAAGATTGGCACGCTCGACGCATTCAGCCAGCTCACGCGGCATATCCATGGTGATGCCGTTACCACGCTCAGGGCGGTTCAGGGTGATGCGGGCAATACGCCCGTCCACCGCATAGGTCATCGTCTTGAGCGTGTCCATTTTGCTACCCCTTGGCTTGCAGGTTCTTCATTACAGCCATGATGGCGTCATTGACATCAGCAGGGTGGGCTGTCTGGCTGAAATCAGTCACGGTTGACCAGTTGGCCGCAACATCATCAACACTGAATGGCTGGGCCAGATCAAAATACTGACCATGGCTGCGTTCCCAGCGCAGCTTGGCCATGAAGCCGGCACCCACCTCAAACAGACCACCTGTTTCGCCGCAGTCCTGATGGCAAAGCCAGGCCACCAGCGGACTGACGTATTCCGGCTTGAGCTGTGAAACCACTTCGGCCGGCAGAATAGACTCGGTCATGCGCGAACCGGCCACCGGCGCAATGGCATTCACATTGATATTCTTGCTGCGCCCCTCAAGTGCCAAAGCCTGTGAGAAACCATGCAGCCCCAGCTTGGCGGATGAATAGTTTGTCTGGCCGAAGTTGCCATAGATACCAGCTGCCGAGGCCGTCATAACCACCCGTCCGTAGCCTTTTTCACGCATGATCGGCCAGGCCGCGTGGGTGACACGAAAGGCACCATTCACGTGTACCTGCATCACGGCTTCCCAGTCGGCCACTGTCATCTTGTGAAAGCTCACATCGCGAAGAATGCCGGCGTTATTGATGACAATATCGACCGTGCCCCAGCTATCCATGGCGGTTTGTATGATCTTCTCGCCATCCGTCACGGAATCGTAATTGGCGACTGCCTCGCCGCCCGCTGCCTTGATGGTCTCGACGACGGCGTCGGCGGCCGAACTGGAAGCCCCTTCACCATGCACACTGCCGCCCAGATCATTGACCACCACCCGCGCACCGCGAGAGGCCAGTAGCAACGCATGCTCACGGCCCAGGCCATTACCAGCGCCGGTAACAACAGCTACTTTTCCATCAAAACGCAGTTCATTGCTCATACTCTCTCCTTAATATCGCTAGTCATTGACTGATTACTTAGTGCCAAATTGGCCATGACGACCCAGGCCCTTAGTAAAGCGCGTTGCGCCCGCCAACGTCTCACCCGATTGGAGGGTACGCATGCCATGACTAAATTCATTGGCCATCGCCTGTGGCTCGTCCAGCGTCCATTGCTGGTAGGCAGACTGACGATCGCCGCGCATACAAGTCTGCGGAAACGCGGCTATCTGGTCGGCCAGCTTCAGGGCTTCACTCAATGCCTCACCGCATGGAACAAGGCGATTGACCAGATGCATGGTCTTGGCCTCAGCTGCGTCCACTGGCCGGCCGGTCAGAATCATGTCCATGGCATTGCCCATGCCGATAATTCTTGGCAGGCGAACCGTACCACCATCAATCAGGGGCACGCCGAAACGGCGACAAAACACCCCAAAGGTGGCTGACTCGTCGGCCACGCGCAGATCACACCAGGCCGCGAGTTCAATCCCGCCGGCCACACAATAACCGCTGACTGCAGCGATAACCGGCTTGGATAACTGCATCCGCGTCGGCCCCATTGGGCCATCTCCCTCCGCATCGATACGATTGGGGCGACGGGCGTCCCCACTGGCGATCGCCTTGAGGTCTGCACCCGCGCAGAAATGTTCGCCAGCCCCGGTGAGGATCGCCACCCTGAGGTCTGGGTCTGCATCAAATCCACGAAATGCCTCGGCGAGGCCTGCCGCAGTCGGACCATCCACACAATTTCGAACATCCGGGCGGTTAATGGTCACGATGAAAACCGCTCCGCGGCTTTCAGTCAGTACAGTTGCTTGTGCGCTCGCAGTCATGCGGTAACTCCGACAGTGAATAGGTACGCTGAATGAAGGCTCCGCAATATACGTAATATTACAAATATTGACAACATTGTATTAATTAGTAATTATTTATTCATGAAACCGACTGCCAAGAAGCTGATTCTGGGTCTATTGCTGGCTCGTGAAGGCGAGCCCTTGTCCGTGCGCGAAGCAATCAATGCCTGCGCGTTATTCAGCATTACGGAAAATAATGTTCGCGTCACACTCGTACGGCTATCCTCAGAGGGACTCATCCAGTCGCAAGGTCGAGGTGCCTATGGACTGGGTCCGGCAGCCCTGACGACGGCCAGCGAGGTTTCCCACTGGCATGAGGCGGAACAGCGCCTGCGGCCCTGGAGTGGCGGCTATATCTGTGTGCACAGTGCAGCCCTGGGTCGCAGTGATCGCAAGGCCCTGCGTAAACGCGAACGGGCGCTGGAAATGCTCGGATTTCGTGAACTCGAGCGCGGCCTGCATCTGCGTCCTGACAATATCAGGGGCAGCCTTGAGGATGTACGGCGACGTCTGGTTTCCCTGGGTTTGGAAACACAGGCCGTGGTTTTCCTGGCAACTGATTTCGATGCCGAGCGCCAGGCCCGCATACAGAAACTATGGGACGGCGCCAGCCTCAACAAGCGTTATGTAGTGGAACGCGAAAAACTGGAAGCCTGGATGGCCAGCGCCGACGAACTCGAACTGGATGTCGCCGCCCGTGAATCCTACCTGATAGGTGGCCAGGCCATCCGGCAACTGGTATTTGATCCCTGGCTTCCCGAACCACTGATCGATGCCGACGCTCGGCACGCCTTCTTTACAACCGTGCAACGCTTCGACGCAACCGGCAAGGCAATCTGGAGCCAGTTGAACACCATGGACAATGCCATGCCCGTTGCTGCAGCTGCCTCACCACTGACCTCTGGAACCGTACAATGACGACAACCAGCATCAAGACAATCCTGAGTCGCGAAGAAATTCGTGGGCTTACCCAAAAGTCCGACTGGCATGGCGCGTGGGCAGTCTGCAGAACCTGGGCCATTATCGGCCTGACCTTTGCCCTGCTGGCCGCCTACCCGCACCCACTCAGTTTCATCCTTGCAGTCTTTGTCCTGGGTGGCCAGCAGCTGGCCTGTGCCATTCTTACCCATGAAGGCGCCCACCGAACACTGTTCAAGACACGCCGCCTGAACGACGAACTGACCGACTGGCTTTGTGCTCGGCCCATATGGACCGATGTATTCCGCTACCGCCAGCATCACCTCAAGCATCATGCCCATACGGGTACGGAACAGGATCCGGACATGAGCCTGGTCACGCCTTTTCCGACCACTACACGCTCGTTGCTCAAAAAATGTGCCCGTGATCTGGCCGGACTCACCGGCCTGAGGCGAATCGTGGGGTTAGTCGGCATGGATATCGGCATGCTCAAGTACACGGTTGCTGCCGAGGTCGAGCGTATTCCACGCAATGGCCGCAGTGCACTGGATTATGCCCGGGCCGGGGTGAAAAACATGACCCCCGTGCTGATCAGCAACCTGCTGTTGCTGGGCATTCTGGCTGCCTTTAATGTGGCATGGGTGTACAGCGCATGGATCGTCGCCTACCTGACCACCTTCAGCCTGTATATCCGCATTCGCTCCATTGCAGAACATGCCTGTATGCCGGGTGGCGAGGACATCTACAACAACACCCGTACTACCCGTGCCGGCTGGCTGGCGCGCCTGACGGTGGCGCCAATGAACGTAAATTATCACCAGGAACACCACCTGATGGCCTCGGTGCCATTCTATCGACTCCCCCGCATGCATCGCCTGCTGAAGAACAAACAGGCAGCACCCAGCGCGCCGGGCTACGTTGAGGTGCTCAGGCTGGCTACTCAGCATAACTAAGCTTCCGGCGAGGAATGGAAGTTAATTCACCGGCGCAGATTAGTCGCCATGCCCAAGCTGTATTACAGTTAGCCATCGGCTATTGACCCTTAGGTAACTTATGTTTCGCCATCCGCTTCTTTCTTCGCTACTCATTTCCGCCATGCTGCTTGGCCTCAGCGCCTGTGGCTCGAGTTCCAATAACAACCTAAATGGCAATAACGGGAATCAACCGCGCACCACCAAGTTGAGTTGTGCAGTCGCCCGCGAGGCAAAGTCAGGCGCCGACCTGGTCAGCGGCCCGCTGGCTAGGGGCCTGCCTGGCGACCTGGTGATTGAGAACAACCGTCTGCGCGCCGTGATTCAGAAGGGTGGCCGAAACTGGCTGAGCATTGCCCAGTTTGGCGGCAATATCATTGACGCAGTTCCCAAGAATGCAAACGGCGAACTGGCTGCCGAGGACCACTACGAAGAATCTGCGCTGGGCACCAACCTGGAGTCCTCACCCAATTACCAGACTGTTGAGGTGATCAGTGCCGGCGGCAAGGATGCAGAAGGCAATTGTCAGCCAGCCATCATTCGCGCCACAGGTCCGGATGACCTGCTGGACTTTGTTAACGGCAGTTCCGCCATACGCGATATGGGCTTCATGTTCCCGGATAGCGCCGATGATGTTGATTTGCCGGTTATGGTGCAGACCGACTACATCCTGGAACACGACAAGTCGTATGTCACCATTAATACGACACTGATCAATGAATCCGCCGATGACCTGGGCATCTATATGGCGGAGTACATGAATGGTTCCGGCGAAGTCGAAATGTTCCAGTACGGTTATGGCTTTGGCGAACCCTTGCTCACTGCGCCTTGTGATTCCTGCCGTTTCGGCATCTATGCCGGCCATGAGGGCGGCACTGGCGTCAGCTACGGCATGCTGCACGACATACCCAACTCCACCAGCCTGAGCGTGTCCGGTGTCACGGTACTGGTCTATGGCACCGACACCCTGCCATTGGCCGCAGGCGGGGACCAGATTGAACCGCCACCCTTTACGGTGCCAGGTAACGGAGAGTTGTTGCTAACCCGCTGGTTTGCCGTGGGCGACGGGGACGTTGCCAGTATTATCGATGTGAAGCACGAGATATTTGGCGAAGCCACAGGCCTGGTCAGTGGCGTGGTCACCGATGCCAATGGGCCAGTAGCGGGGGCCGAAATTTCGGTTATTGCGCCAGCAGGAGATTTCAAACAGCTTCCCGTCAGCGTGCTTGATGCATTGGGGCTGCCCAATCCCCCGGCGGGT
>JBFKKS010000144.1:0-6476 GCA_041630955.1 Nevskiales bacterium | reverse complement strand
GTGCCATAGCTCTGGCAGTACCTGCGAACTCATACTATCTCCCCGCATTATTGATCAAAACTCCGGGCTGTCAGTCTTGCCACGCTTCAGATGTGTGTATAAACACTGCTAGCCCGGAAACAGGCCAGCACAGCTAGTAATCAACCTGTTTAACCTTACCCCGAATTGCCATGTGAGGCAGTATCGCGGACTGCTTGAGGCGGCTAGCAGTAGGAAGGTTCTGCATAAATGCTTCGTGCGAAATCAATAATATATTGGCTGACTAGGTCCGCTTTTTCCTGCTGAACCCAATGCCCCGCCCCTGTAATCTGAACTATACCCAGTAACCCAGGGACCATTTCGCGCATGAAATCGAGAGACTCCGGTCCACTCATGACCATAACCGGGTCCTGCTGACCGGCAATAAACAGCGTGGGGGTATGGATCTTTTGCCCAAGATAGCGACGATTCAGTTGCCAGTTGATATCCGCTACGCGATACCAGTTAAGTGGTCCACTGAATCCTCCAGCCTTAAAGACTGCTACATAGTGGTTGAAAGCTGCCTCATCGAGCCAATCCCAGGGTAGCGGCTGGTCAGGTTCCGTCAGAACCTCCAGGTAGCCCATATCCGGCTTGGCCCCGGAAAAAGCGGTCAGCAGATCGCCCTCGGCACTCAGGGTCCAGAAAATACGTCGCAAGAATGCTGCTGGATTATCATCAAGCTCCTGGTCTGCCGGACCTGGCTGTTGAAAGTAATGAGCATGCAGAAATGCATTTTCTGCATAGGCGGCAAATTGCTGGCTGGGCAGTATTTCGGGCGGGGCCGCATCGGCATGGCCCATGCCTCTACGACCATAGTAATCAAAATCGTAGGGCACACTCATGGCGACCAAACCAGCCACGCGTTGTGGACATTCCAGGGCAAGATTCCAGACTACCGGTGTACCGAAATCATGCCCGACAAAAATCGCACGTTCTTCACCCAGGGCATCAAGCAGGCTCATCATGTCCGACCTTATGTGATCAAGGCTATAGGCCGCTACATCTATGGGTTTACCACTGCCCCCGTAACCTCTCATATCAACTGCGACCGCCCTGAAACCAGCCGCCGCAAGCGCCTGCAGTTGATGCCGCCAACTGTAGGAAAGGCCTGGGAACCCGTGACAAAAAATGACTAATGGCCCTGAGCCAGCCTGGCGGTAGCCGACATCAACACCGGCATTATCTACAGTACGCGCATTCAGAATGTCATCCTTCATAGGGCTACCCGGTTCTTTCAATCAATAGAAGATGGCACAAGCGAATAACCCCAATGCAACAATCCGAGCTTAATCCAGATGCCTGCACAATGGTTGTCTAATAGACGATAGCAGGCCATCCCCATTCGATATACGCAGGCACAGTGTACATAGCGCCTGATACATCACGCCGCAGTTGGATGTCTGCCCCCCCGGTGTGCTCTTTAACTGCTCTGGTCATGTTTCGAGAAAAAGTATTTGACTGACACCTGCTTGATTCACAAACGATTTTTGCTTATTTACATGGGCCACCTAATGAGTGGTAGCATTCAAGAATATGGCTGCAAACAGGATGCCTGCCGACGTGCCTGCCTTACACATAAACTGGCCTGACGTGATATTTTTAATAACGACGCGAAGCATAGAAACTGGCTGTACGATGAGAATACTGAAGCGCACGGCGCCAACCGGCTTGGCGGGTGCAAAAGGGGATGGTGAAAATGGGGTGGAACAATGAAATCCGCTGAAAATACCGCAGATGAAAAAGAACGTCTTAATGTGCTTGAGAACCTTTCAGTCGTGTATTCCCCGGCTGAGGGGCGCTTTGACGAGATCACAAACATGGCCCGCAGGGTGTTTGATGTCCCCATCGCGCTCGTTAGCCTGGTTGCAGAGAGCCGCCAATGGTTCAAGTCTGCACAGGGATTGAATGCGGCAGAAACACCACGGGATATATCTTTTTGCGGCCATGCAATCCAGCAGGACGGGACCTTTATCGTGGAGGATGCAAGCACCCACCCATGGTTTTCCGACAATCCACTGGTAACCGGTCATCCCAACCTGCGCTTCTATGCCGGCAAACCCCTTATCGTCAACGGAAGGCGAATCGGGACACTTTGCCTGCTTGACCAAAAGCCACGCCGCCTGAGCCCGGAAGAGCTTGAAAAACTGGAGATTCTTGCCAAGGGCGTGGAAGATAATATCGCGGTCTCCGTTCTGAGCCAGGGACAGCAGGAGGTGCTGTCTAAATCGAACGAAATTCAGCGCGCCGATCTGATTGATCCTACAACCCAGACCTGGAACAGACCGGGAATAGAACAGGTGCTGCTTCATGAATTCCGTATTGCAAGTTACGAGAAGAGAGCACTGGTTCTATTGATGTTTGCAGTAGATCGGCTACCTGAACTCGCACAGGAACATGGGCCTGAAGCTGTAGACGCGGTTCTGGCCGAGTTTGCGCGCCGCCTCAGGAAGTCAGCGGACCCTGCCGATGCCTTAGGGCGCTACGACAAGGAAACCCTGGTCGTTGTATACGATTTTGATAACGAGGAAGCGAGTGCTACCAAGGCACGCCGGCTGATGGGGAGCCTGACAGGTCAGCCGGTATCATTCGAGGAGTCCGAGATAACACAGCCAGTACGCGGAGCCAGCATGATTGCCTATTCTCCATCGACTCTGAGTGTCGCCGACCTGATCATCCTGACTGACCAGGCGCTATCAAGAGCCCACGATGAGCCACCCGGCTCAATCGTCTTTTACGATCGCAGGAAAACGCCTCGTAATTAGCCCTGCTTTTTGAAGCCGACACAGGTCAGTTTGGGTGATAACTTGAACTTCAGGCTATTGACCCGTATCCATCACCCGGGGCGGATGCCCGAATGAATGGCACGCATGCCCGTCAGTAGACACGCACACGCCATAATCCGGAGCGAAATTCCTGCAATATCTTGCGAGCCAGGCTTTCGTCCAGTTCCGTCAGGCAGTGGCCCTTCTGGAAAAAATCATTTTTGTTGCCCAATGAATCAAGTTCGGGAGCCGTTACATCGGCAAGACCCATGGACCAGTCTGCAAATTGCCTCTCGGTGATATTGGTGGTCCCAAGCGTCATGGGCATAGTATGACGGGTATCTTTTCGTATTCTGTTATACAGATCATCCAATGCTGCAGGCTCGCCCTCAAGAATTTGCAGAAAACTGCGATTGATGTATATCAATAAGCCAGTAAACCCACTGCGGGAGTTATTTTCTACAGCCTGCTGCATGATCTCAGGGATACACGTCTCGTCTTGCCCATTTGACAACATGCTTACATAGATTATCTGTTTCAATTCCGTGTGTTCCTTTTCCTGAGACACAGCACAACCCATTCTTTTCCTAGCACTATTCGACATTCAATTCGGCCTGGCCTTAACCAGCTCGATTCCAAGTTCGATTATTTGCAGCTGCAACAGCTACACGCCTCGCCAGACCTTTAGACTATTCCGTTTAGCACTCAACAGGCAACTTGTTTGTGCCCTAAAAGAAAGCGGACCCAGGTCCGCTTCTAAAGTCATTGACTATATTGGTAGCCGCCCAGTACTAGCTTCGATTATTTTGAAAAAACTCCCTTAAGTCTAACCATTCCATCAAGCAGGTTTATTACCCAGTTGGGGATGTTCACTGGTTTAGAGAGCATATCGTCAATCATCTTGAAATATTTCTCACCAAAGGGCGGAAAGAACAGGTCCGGATCCATGATGGCCGGACCCTCTTCGACCACTGAGCGTGCATTGGAGGTTTCTGCGAATGTGGCGAAACCACCGATACGCCCTACGCCACTGGCATTCACACCCCCAAACGACAGGTTGGCGTTGGTGCCGGACTGGATCACATTGTGGTTGACTACCGTATTGCCAGAAGTGGTGTGAGCCAGGAAGTAGTCTGTGGCTTCGCGATCCTTGGCAAAGATATAGCAGGACAGGGGTTTGGGATGTTTACGGATTTCCTGGATTGCATCTTCACGCTGACCGAATGGCTTGATGACCATGATCGGACCGAAGATTTCTTCCTGCATAACCTTCATGTCGTCGGTTACGCCACGAATCACAGTTGGCTCAAAGAAGCGTTCGGCTTCATTGCTTCCCCCGCCATATACCACTTCCGCCCCCTTCTCGATTGCATCGTCAAGCAAGGCCTTGACGCGGGCCCAGTGATGACGGTTGATAATGCGACCGAATTCATCGGCGTGCTCAGGCCCCTTACCCTCTGGATCATACATGGCGGTGAGGGCTAACTTGACTGCTTCGGTGAATGCTTCTTCGATGGATTCATGTACCAGTACGTAGTCAGGCGCCACGCACATCTGGCCAGCATTACCCATGCGACCCCAGGCTGTCTTCTTGGCTGAATCGACCACATCAGCACTGGCATCAATAATGGTCGGATTCTTACCGCCCATCTCCAGGGTGATGGAAGCAAAGTGCTCCGCAGCTGCTTTTGCTACAAGCTTGCCTACGTGATGACCGCCAATATAGAAAATATGGTTGAAGGGTTGGGCCAGGACTTCCTGCGCGACATCTGCCCCACCCTCCACGACAACAACCTCGTCCTCGGCACAGGCCTCAGCAACAATTTTCTTTAGCAGCGCAGACGACTTGGCTGCCACTTCTGACGGCTTGATTAAAACTGCGTTGCCAGCCGCAATCGCGCCGATCGCAGGCACCAGTCCTACTGCAATAGGTGCATTCCAGGTACCCAGCACCAGAACGACACCCTTGGCCTCGTAGTGGTAATAGGATTTCTTGCCCAGGGTCATAATGCTGCCCTGAACCGGCTGATCCTTTACCCAGTTCTTGAGGTTTTTGATAATGAACTCAGCCTCGGTCTTGATCATCAACAGTTCTGCATCCGCATACAAGTCGGACGGCTTGCGCTCTTCACGAATCACATCGCGAATTTCCTGCCTGTATTTCAGGGTGACGTCGACAATTTTCTGGATACGCGCGCAGCGCTCTTCCACTGTGCTCTGGCTGAGATTCGGCGCATTGGCCGCCAGACGGTTAAATACGGTTTCGACTTCGCTCATGCTGCCTCCGACGGCTTCTGCTGCTACTGCACTCATTTGGCAGTCGGTATCTTGTAGCTGGATTTAAGAATCGACTCAAGCACGCTGGTCGGCAGGTACTTGTACATAATCCCCAGCGGCACCGCGTCTTTCTTGCCTATCAGGTAGTAAGGCTTGAGCTTGGGCTTGTCGATGAGCTTGAGCACCTCATCGCAAATGTCTTCCGGCGTACTGCCCCTGTCCTCGATCATTTTCGGCAATATTTCACAAATACCCTGTTTCAGGTATGGCTCGTAGGCTTCTTTCACTGCCTCTGGCTGCTTGTTCCAGGAATTGGCAGTGGATGTGCGGGAGTCTTCTGTCATACCGGTCCACACAGCACCAGGCCAGATGGACGTAACCTGCGTACCCCAGGGCGCCAGTTCAAGTCGCAGTGTCATGGTCAACCCATGCACGGCGTGCTTGCTCATGTTGTAGGAGCCCGCAGTTGGCGGGTTGCCGGCCACGGCACCCGAACCGTAGTTGAATATCTTGCCGTTCTTGCCTGCCTTGCGTACCAGCGGCAACAATGTCTGGCATACAGCCAGCTGACCGAAGGTGTTGATTCTGAATAGAAGATCCAGCTCTTCAAGCGGCAGCCCTTCAATCGTACCGGTGGCTATATTGGCCACACCCGCAACATTCATCACCACGTCTAGCGGCGTGTCGCCCAATTCTTTCTTGACGACCTCGGCACTCGCACGCACCGAGTCGAAATCTGCCACGTTCTGTTCAACCAGAATAATCTTGTCACTCGCGACAAGGTCAGTTTCTGCGCCAGGCAATACAGCCGCAAAAACGGTGTAACCCTGGCTGGCCAGTTTCTTGACCAAAATATTTCCCTGGCCGACGGCTGCGCCAGTGATGAATGCGGTTGGCATTAATGTCTCCTCAGACTGTTCGTCAATATGCCTAGACTACGGTTTATCCGGCAAGCTAGATTCAACCGTTTGGACTAGCGGGATAGTACTGATTCGCCGTTTGCAGGACATAAAAAAGCCGGTCCCAAAGGACCGGCTTTTTCATTATGCGGAACTAACTATTGGCCCGCTCGAGCTGCAGCCTGCGGACTGAATTCCTGCTTCTGCAACGGCGTATTGATTCGCCACCATTTATCGCCCGCACCATTAGTCAGATAGGTCGCCTCATAGGCACCTGAAGTGAGGTTGTGATAAAGCGATACCGAACGGTGGTAGGTGCCCGACTCCTGGGAATAGAAATAGGCTGCCCAGTTAACGCGCCACAAGGCATCCTGCTGGTCGTAGCTTTCCGCGATCAATGCCAGCCAGGTGTCCTCATCAGCATACAGGCGACGCTTCTTGTAGATGTGGCGCACACCATCTTTAAGGTAAGCCTCAATCACCCATACACGGTGCAATTCGTAGCGCATGTATTCAG
>JBFKKS010000143.1:0-6575 GCA_041630955.1 Nevskiales bacterium | reverse complement strand
CTGGTACAGACTTTCTGGGGTAGCCCGAGCATTGCATCTGAGCCTGGCTACAAGGCTGTGGATCTTTTTGAAGCTATTCATGATGGTCGGATCAAGGCCGTATGGGTCATGGCAACCAACCCGGTTGTGAGCCTGCCGAATGCAAACAAGGTGCGTGATGCACTTGGGAAATGCGAGCTGGTCGTGGTATCAGATGTGGTCGCGGCTACAGATACTGTCAATCTTGCGCACATTAAACTTCCCGCACTGGGCTGGGGTGAGAAGGATGGCACAGTAACTAATTCTGAACGCCGTATTTCCCGTCAAAGAGCGTTCCTGCCTGCACCGGCAGACGCGAGGGCGGACTGGTGGATAATGTGCGAAGTTGCAAAGCGTATGGGCTACGCCGGCTTCGAGTATGAAGCAGTTCATGAAATATTTGATGAGCACGCACGCCTTTCTTCCTATCAAAACAAAGGGGAGCGTTGTTTCAATATCGGGGGCCTCGCTGGCCTGGACAAGTCCACCTATGATGCACTCAAGCCGGTTCAATGGCCGGTGCCACAGACGGGCCATGCAGGTACTGCCAGGTTATTTGAAGACGGACACTTTTTTACAACCGATAACCGTGCCCAGTTCATCAGCGTTGAACCCCGGGCGCCGGTCAATAGCCCAGATAAAGACTTTCCGCTTATCCTCAATACGGGACGGGTTCGCGATCAATGGCACACCATGACGCGAACCGCAAAATCGGCCCGTCTGGGCGGACATATCGCTGAACCTTTTGTTCAGATTCACCCGCATGACGCCATGCTCTGTGGCATCAAACATGGTGAGTTGGGTCGCGTGAGCAGCCAGTGGGGCAACCTGGTTGCCCGCATCGAGGCCAGTGGCGAAATCCCGCGAGGCCAGGTATTCGTGCCCATTCATTGGAATGATCAATACGCTTCCGATGCTCGGGTAGGCGCACTGGTCAACCCGGAGGTAGATCCTGTTTCAGGGGAACCTGAATTCAAACATACGCCTGTAAGGGTCGAACCATTTCTGGTTGACTGGCATGGTTTTGCACTTTCCCGCAAACCGCTAAACATACAAAGCAACGTCTATTGGGTGAAAGTCCAGGGAGAGCGGTTTTTCCGTTATGAACTGGCTGGCAGGGGCAAGGTTCGCTCATGGGAAGCCTGGGGGCGAGCGCTCTTGGGAGCAGGAACAGAGGATAGGAATGTACTGGAAGTATGCGACCCAACAGCTAGCCTGTACCGGGCTGCACTGGTTGAGGATGAGCGTATTGAGACCTGCGTGTTTGTATCCCAGCGACCCGATCTGCCATCACGGGAATGGTTATCGGGACTGTTTGCAAAAGACCGTCTTGAAGATCTGGATCGTGTAGGTCTTTTGGTGGGCAAGCCGGCCGATCCCGCTGCGGATACCGGGCCGCTGGTGTGCTCCTGTTTCGGAGTTGGACAGAATGTGATTACACGTGCGATCACCGAGCAGAGCCTGACAACCACGGGGCAGATTGGCGAATGTCTTAAAGCCGGTACAAACTGCGGCTCCTGCGTGCCGGAGCTAAAGAAGCTTTTACAGGAATCGAGTCGCCAGGCTGCCTGAAATCGGCGTCATCAGAGCCACGCTCAGGCAGTAAGTGGAAGATAGCTGATCACTTCGTCCTGAACATAGTCTGAGTCACGACTAGGCAAATGGGCCAGTACTGTCGCCTCGGAAAGATTGCTCAACATATGAGAGTCCTGCCTCGGCAACGGACTAAGTGAAAGTTGGCCCGTATCGCTTTGTGACAACTGCATGCGTACTAGTCGATCACGTCGAAAATCGGCTTGGGTATTGGCAGTCAGTCGGGCCTGGCGCCAGGCCGGAGTAGGGGAGCTCTGTGCCTCGAGAAGATTGATAATGCAACGGGCATGAAGTTCCATTCCAACCACTACGGCACCTGGGTTCCCGGGCAGTCCAAGCAGCAGGGTGCTATCTGCACGGCGACTGAAAAACAGGGGTTTGCCGGGTTTCTGTGCCACTTTCCAGAATATCTGCTCAAAGCCATTATTCCTCGCCGACTTTGGAATGTAATCCCGGTCGCCGACTGAAGCGCCGCCTGTGGTGATGATCAGATCAGCTGATTCGGCGCATTTCGCAATCGCTTCGCTGACACCTTGCTCAGTATCAGCGATGTGCTGGATGGACCGGGCCTTCAGGCCGACTGCCTTAAGCCAGACATCGACATACCTGCCATTGGAATCGGCAATCTCGCTGGTGCCGAGTGGCTGCTCGCGCAGGCTCTGGGGACTGCGCACTTCATCGCCGGTGATCAACACGGCAATTCGTGGCGGGCGTGTGACATCGACATCAAGCTTGCCAGTGTTGGCCAGAGAGGCAATCAGCCCAGGGGTAAGTCGCTGCCCCTTGTGCGCCAATAAAGCACCGGTTTTAATTTCTTCACCCTGGTAGCGAATATTTTTCCCTGCCGGGTAAGGCGCACTGAATAACAGGCGTTCGCTATCCAGCTCTACACGCTCCTGTGGAATTACGGTATCCGCGCCTGATGGTATCGGGGCACCGGTAAAGATGCGCCAAGCTGTCATTGGTGCAATGCCTGACGCGGGAGCATGACCTGCTGCAGACACGTCCGCAATCGCAAGTCTGCAAGGGGTCTCCAGGACGTCATCTGAGCGCAACGCATAGCCATCCATAGCGCTTTGATCGAAGCGAGGCAGGTCAATACTGGAATACTGATCTTCGACAAGAACGCGTCGCAGGGCATTACCCAGATCAAGTTTCTCGCTGGGAAGTGGGCTCACATTATCAATGTAAGCCCGTATTGCTTCAGCTATGGAAATCATTGGGCTGGATGCTATCTGAATGCTTTAATGACTTCCAATGCATGGGCGAGGCCGGGTAGGAGGGCCTCAAGTGTTTCTGCCGCACCGCGCTGGCTACCAGGGAACGTAATCAGTAGCGATCGGTCGACCAGACCTGCAACGCCGCGAGACATGAGCGCATAAGGTGTGCGTCGTTGGCCATAGTGGCGTGCTGCTTCCATGATGCCGGGCATTTCGCGTGTGATAAGGGGGTGGACCGCTTCAATCGTGCAATCATCGGGTGATATTCCCGTGCCGCCCAGGGTGATGATGAGCTCAATACCCATATCAGACCAGTTGCGCACATGGTCCTGCAGGGCCTGTGCGTCATCCGTGATGACCTCGTGTTCGTGGATAGTAAAGCCGGCCGCTTCGAGACTCTCGGCCAGATAGGCCCCAGCATTATCTGGTTTTTCACCCAGCGCGATGGCAGGGGAAACGACCAGAATGGCCGCCTGCATGCCCTCGCTGACGCTGCGTCGGTAGTGAGATTTGCCTCCGGTTTTACCTAGTAACCGCACATCAGTGATGCTCAAATCCGTACCGGCATGCGGTTTAAGCATGTCGTAGAGCGTGAGGGCTGTGATGCTGGCAGCGGTGAGGGCCTCCATCTCAACACCAGTTGCTCCGACCAGCGACACCTCTGCCTCAATACTGACAGCCGTGTCGTTGAGTTGATAGTCGATAGTGATGTTCTGCAGGGGGAGAGGGTGGCATAAGGGCAGTAAGTCCCAGGTTTTCTTGGCGGCCAGGTAGCCTGCTGCACGGGCAATTTCCAGGGCATCGCCTTTCTCAGCCTTGCGTTCACGCAGCAGTTCAACACAGAACGCGGGCATATGCAGGGTTGCAGTGGCACGGGCACTACGCAGGCTTTCTGGTTTATGGGTTATGTTTTTCATTGCTTGATTTCCGTGCCTTTGAGGTATTCAGTAGAGCCGTCAGCGTAGTGTTCCTGTTTCCAGACCGGTACACGCTCTTTCAGAGTATCGATCGCCCAGCGTGCTGCTTCAAAGGCTTCGGGTCGATGACCGGCACGAACCACGACCAGAACGCTCAATTCTCCGAGTCCGATTTTACCCGTCCGGTGAGTCAGGCGGCATTGCTGGACCCCAAATCGCTTTATGGCTTCTTGCTCTATTTCCTGTAACGCTCTGACCGCAAGCGGTTCGTAGGCACTGTAATCAATTGCTGTAACCTTTTTTCCGTCATTGTCGAGACGAACTGTGCCGCCAAACACAGCAAGTGCACCACAGCGGTCATCTGCCGTTTCTTCAAGCAAGGCAAACAGATCCGGGTTTTCAGTCGTGAGATAGGGGTGCGACACGTCTAACCTCCACTGACTGGAGGAATCAGGGCCAGCTCATCGCCGTCCCGTATGAGATGTTTGCGTGTTACCAGTGAGTCTCCCAGGGCGCAGGCACAGCGGAGAATTTCTTCCTTCACGGCCGGTGCCTGAATGCTCAACGCGTCCAGCGCATCCTGTACGCAGGCCTGATCGTTGACCTGTAAATGGACGACGTCCTGGCCGCTTAACTGGCGCAGCACACCGTGCATGAGTATCTGTATGCGCATGGTATGGCTAGCCACCAAGTGCATGCATGGTAATGGGGCGTTCTACATAGCCAGGCTTCAATGCATAACCCGCTTCCTTATGCCATACATGGGTCCGAATCAGTGACGCCAGGTCAGTCTCACTGGTCTCGTTACGTAAGGGGCTTCGCAAGTCACAACCCGTCTTTGAAAATAGGCAGGCATATAACTCGCCTGTCGCCGTCAGCCTCAGACGATCACAGTTACTGCAGAATGGGTTGCTGATAGTGGGGATTACGCCAAGACGATAATCACCGTTAAGGCGATAGTAAGTCGCCGGGTCAGTGCCTCTGGGTTCTGTTGTGATCTGGTAAGCCGTGGCCAGGGTTTCGAGAATCTCCGCTTCCTTGACTACCTTGGAGTCATCCCACCGACTCCCTCCATCGAGGGGCATGAATTCAATAAAGCGCAGGGGTAATTGCTGCGCCATTGCCCAGGCTGCCAGTGGCAGAATGTCGTCCTCGTTATAGCCACGAATGACCACGGTGTTTAGCTTGACAGGAAGACCCGCATGCCGGGCTGCATAAATTCCGGCCAGCACCTGATCCGGACTGCCGCGTCCACCACTTAACTCGGCAAAACGCGCGGGATGTAGTGTGTCCAGACTGACGTTGACATCATCCAGCCCGCAGTCTTTGAGTCTTTGGGCATGGTCGCTGAGCAGTATTCCATTGGTTGTCATGGACAGGCGTTGCAGGCCCAATTCACGTAGCGCTTGCATAGCTGTGATGAGTCTGGCGATGTCTTTACGCAGCAACGGCTCGCCACCCGTCAGTCGAATGTGGCTGATCCCGAGCCTGCTGACGAATAGCTCGGTTAATGTGAGCAATTCCTCATAGCTGAGTAGTTCTTCACGCGGGAGCCATTCGGGAGTCTCGGGCATGCAGTAAGGGCATCGGAAGTTGCAGCGATCCGTTAGCGAAATACGCAGCTTTCGCTTACGTCTTCCGCGCTGGTCCTCAAGTCGGGTTGTCATGCAGCCAGACCGGGATGTTGTTGCAGGGCGCTGAGTTCGTCAGGTGTGTTGACACTCCAGATGAGGTCTTCCCCAGAAAAGCTGACGACCGCCGGCTGAATCGTCTGTAGCCAGGCTTTGGGGCTGCGCTGATTATTATCAATGGCCTGATCCAGTGAAGGCATAACTGACTTTGGCAAAAGGCAGCAAAGCGGCTGCCAGCCCTCCGCATCGGCCGCCACTGCTAGCTTTGCATCGGTTGCGGCAAGAAGTCTGTCAGCAAGATCGACAGGTAAGGCAGGCGCATCAGCGGGTGCAAATAATGCGATATCAGTGCGGCAGGCATTCAAGCCCGCCTGCATGCCGATTAACGGTCCGGCATAACCAGAGAGGGTGTCGGGTACAACCGGGTAGCCGAATTCTGCGTAGGTGGCTGCATTGCGATTAGCGACGATGAGGAGATCATCGACCTGGGGCTCAAGGGTTTCGATGACATGCTCAATCAACGGGCGACCCTGCAAGCTCATCAGGCCTTTATCGGCACCGCCCATGCGTTTCCCAGCGCCACCCGCCAGGATAATGCCGGTCACTTTGGATGGCTTGTCAGTTGAGTTGCTTGTCATGGTGTTAGCACGGCAAGTTGCGTGCCAAATAACCCCTCAAGTAGCGGCGCGTCGTCGTAGAAAAATGGGCTGTGGTCCCGAAGCGGCTCCCTGGTATGCCTCGCTGAATTCACTGAAGCATGCAATGGCCTTGCCCAGGTTCTGCCCCTCGCGCATTTCAAATGCATTGATTCCACACCGCTCCATGTAGAGTAATACATCGGAAATCACTTCCTGACCATGTGCGCGAATTTCCCCCCGATAACCACAGCGTTCTCGCAACAGGCGCGCCTGGGAATAAGCCTTACCATCGGGGTGATAACCACGCTTATTGGTATCAATTATTGGAAAGTCTAGTAATATCATAGGACTATGAGCAATACCTGAATAAACTTCTTCGACATCGATGTCATTAGGGAGGCGTACTGCGACTTGTCCGACATGATCGGGAAACTGGCCTTCTGCCTCCTGCCAGCGTTTCAGGCTTACTGTTATATCTGCACTGTCAGGCAACGCACTGTCATCATCGATATGTTGCCAATGATTTTCGACGACCTGACGATTAACGATGGCGTTAGG
>JBFKKS010000142.1:0-6653 GCA_041630955.1 Nevskiales bacterium | reverse complement strand
CAGATCGAAGAGGCTACCTCTGTCTATCATCGCGAAAAGCTGCAGGAACGCGTGGCCAAGCTGGCCGGCGGTGTGGCCGTGATCAAGGTTGGTGCCGCCACCGAGATCGAGATGAAAGAGAAAAAGGCCCGCGTTGAAGATGCTCTGCACGCAACCCGTGCGGCAGTGGAAGAAGGCGTGGTGCCGGGTGGTGGTGTCGCTCTGGTTCGTGCTCGCACGGCACTGGACGGCCTCAAAGGCGACAACGAGGATCAGGACGCCGGTATTCGTATCCTGACTCGCTCGATTGAAGAGCCGCTGCGCCAGATCGTGGCCAACGCCGGTGGTGAGCCTTCCGTGGTGCTGAACGAAATCGCATCGAAGAAGGGCAACTACGGTTACAACGCTGCGACAGGTGAGTTCGGTGACATGATTGAGATGGGTATCCTGGATCCCACCAAGGTCACCCGTTCGGCCCTGCAGCATGCTGCATCCATCTCGGGTCTGATGCTGACCACAGAGGCGACCATCTCGGAGCTGCCGAAGGACGAAGCCCCAATGCCAGCACCTGACATGGGCGGCATGGGTGGTATGGGCGGCATGATGTAAATCATCCGCTCGCCGTATTCGTCATTGAATCGGCAAGCCAATAAAGAAGGCCCCGCATTGCGGGGCCTTTTTTTGCCTGCACCGGGGGGGTGTGGCCGCTTACTGGCTCAGAATGCGAGCTTTACGAATATCGTCCATCAGGTCTTCTGCCAGGTCATCGGCCAGGTCACGGCAGGCCGCCTGCGCTGTCCAACTGGACTCTTCCCCATAGGCCGAGTAGAGCCGGGTATTGGCGTGATCCTCCAGCACGGCGCCCCAGCGAATGTTGCTGCGTAGCTTGCCGGGAAAGACATCTAAATTGACTCGCAGGATGGCGTTTGCCTGAACCGGCATCGAGGCCAGGCCAAAACCTTGCTCAGCCAGTGCCTTGGCCAGCGAGGTCGGGCAGTCCGGCATGTCGGCATTGGATTGGTAGCTTAGGTGAATCTTACGCACCTTGGCGAGTGGGTCGCCGGCAGCATTCGCATGGGATGCGAGGAGCATCAGACTGGCGAGCAATGCATTGGTTGTCTGGCGCATGGAACTCCCCCCAAATGGGTGTACTGCTCTGACAAATTCGTACGAAGCTGTGCCGATTCTAGCGTTTTGCGGCTTTCTGCGCTGTGTGCCAATGTTAAGCTTCGCGCATGTCATTACCTGCTGATTGTCAAACCGCGATAGATGCGCTGCCAGCCAGTTTACGCGCACGTGTGCAGCAACAAGCCGAGGACTTTTTTGCCAGGGCTGCAGATGTACAACTACCCGTTGCATTAGTGCAGCAGTTGCCAAGCGTGTGGGCGACCAGCCCGTTTGTGGCAGGGCTGTGTCTGCGCTATCCGTATTGGCTTGGTGAATTCTCAACAGATGAGGGTGTGGGCACCCCGGCACCGGAAAATTATTCGAAGCTCGCATATGAGGCAGTAGCGCAAGCCGAAGATATTCCCTCTCTTAAACGCGTATTACGCGAGATACGCCAGCAATGCATGTTACGTCTGGCATGGAGGGATTTGGCAGACCTGGACGATCTGGATACCACGTTGAACGGCTTGTCTGCGATGGCCGACGCCCTGGTGGATGCGGCGCTCAACTGGCTGGAGATACAGCAGATTGAACGACATGGCCAGCCGCTAGATTCAAAGGGTCAGCCGATCAGGCTCGTGGTGCTGGGTATGGGGAAACTCGGCGGGCGTGAGTTGAACTTCTCATCTGATATAGACCTGATTTTCGCCTATAGCGAAGCAGGCCAGACTGACGGTCCCAAACCGTTGTCACATGAACAGTACTTTCGCGCACTGGCACAGCAATTGGTGCAGGTGCTCAACGAAAGGACCGAGCATGGGTTTGTGTTTCGGGTCGATACCCGTTTGCGGCCTTTTGGAGATAGCGGGCCGCTGGTGATGCATTTTGCTGCGATGGAACAGTATTACCAGTTGCATGGTCGCGAGTGGGAGCGCTATGCATGGATCAAGGCCAGACCGATTGCCGGTGACCTGGCCGAGGGTGCGAGACTCATGGATCACCTGCGCCCCTTCGTTTATCGCCGTTATCTTGATTACAGTGTGTATGACTCCTTGCGCGACATGAAGGGCATGATCGAGCGTGAGACGATCCGCAAGGGTATGCAGGCCAATATCAAACTGGGTCGAGGTGGTATTCGAGAGATCGAATTCATCGCCCAGGTATACCAATTGATTAGAGGTGGGCAGGATCGTGCTTTGCAGGCACGTGGGTTACGCAGGGTGCTGTCCTTGCTGGGGCATAGCGACTTGTTGCCGGATGCCGCAATTACCGAACTTGATTCCGCCTATGTTTTCTTGCGCCGGCTAGAGAATCGCATGCAGGCCTATGCGGATCATCAGACCCATGATCTGCCCCGGGATAGCTTAGCTCGCGAAGCGCTGGCTCTGGCCATGGGATTCGACGCCTGGGAAACACTGGAGGCGGAGACAGCCAGAGTCCGCGAAAGCGTATATGGCCATTTCAGGGGCGTGTTTGGCTCGACGACGGGCGAGGCTGGCGAGGCCGGGGATGGAGAAAGTGAACGAGCAAGCATTAAAGCACTGCGAGTGTTATGGCTGGGGCAATCCGACGCCTCGCAGGCAGAGGTTCTGTTGAGTGAGCTTGGTTACGAAGATGGTGAGCAGAGCCTGAAGGACCTGACTGCCCTGCGTGAAAGTGGGCGTTTTCGTAACCTGGGCGAAACGGCACGAAGACGCATCAACGATTGTGTGCCCTTGCTGATACAAGCAGCCGCTCAAACGGCCAGTCCCTCGCTTGTGCTGAGACGCATGCTTAAACTGCTGCAAGCCCTGTCAGGGCGCACTACCTACGTCGCTCTGCTGGTAGAGAATCCGACAGCTATACCGCAACTGGCGAGACTGTGTGCTGCCAGTACCTGGATTGCTGAAGAAATGGTGCAGCATCCAATGTTGCTGGATAGCCTGCTGGACCCTCGCATCCTGTATTCGCCGCCACGTCGGCCGGAACTGCAGCAGGATATGGCTGATCAGATTGCGCAGATTGCTGCCGATGATCTTGAAAGCCTGATGGATCATGTGCGCCGGTATAAGCAACTTGCGGTCCTGCGTGTGGCAGCGGCAGATGTCAGTAATGCAGTGCCACTGATGGTTGTGAGTGATCATCTGACCGAGATCGCAGAAGTGGTGCTGGAGCACGCGCTGAGCGTAACCGAATCTCAACTGCAGCAACGCCATGGACTGCCGGTACGCGCGGATGGCACGCAGGCCGGTTTTGCGGTTTTGGCCTACGGCAAGTTCGGTGGCATTGAACTGGGTTATGGGTCGGACCTGGATCTGGTGTTTGTGCATGATGGCGAGAGTACGGCCAGTACAGACGGAGACCGCGCAGTTTCCCATGATGTGTATTTCAATCGCCTGGGGCAGCGCCTGATTCATTTCCTGTCGGCCTTCACACCCGCAGGGCGAGTATATGAGGTGGATATGCGTTTGCGACCGAATGGCGAGTCCGGTTTGCTGGTGCCCAATTTCGACGCACTTGCCAGTTATCAGCGTGAACACGCGTGGACCTGGGAGCATCAGGCATTGGTTCGCGCACGCCCCGTGGCCGGCAGCCACGAACTGGCCGACCGGTTCAATGTCTTGCGACAGGAGATACTGTGCCGGTCGCGTGATGCTCAGCAGTTGCGCCAGGCAGTGATAGATATGCGCGAGAAAATGCGCAAGAGTCTGGAGCAACGCGAAGCGGGCATGCTGGATCTTAAGCAAGGCAGTGGCGGCATTGCTGATTTGGAGTTTGTCACGCAGTATTTTGTTCTGCGATCTAGTCAGCAGTACCCTGAACTGGCTCGCTATACGGACAATATCCGTATTCTTGATGCGCTGGGTGAGTGTGGCCTATGGTCACCGGAGGATGTTCAGGCCATGAGTGATGCATACAGAGCCATGCGCAAGCAGATTCATCTGGTGGCGCTACAGGCGTCACCTGCACTCGTGCCGGAGGCGATGTTTGCCGATGAAGTCGGGCAGGTGAGGGATTTGTGGCAACGAATGATGTTGTCCAGCGATGCACCTTAAGGTGCATACAAAAATCAATAATTGAGAGTTGTGCGGAATATTATATTGAAACATCTGGTTTTCTGGGGGCTGCCGACGATCTATGCACTCGTGGTTATGGGGTTGTACTTTTCGGGCGTGCATGCGCTGATCGATTGGGTCACCCCGAGAACCACGACACTGCCCTGGTCAGACTATGGCAATCGTGAACTGGGTATTTTGGAGAATGCTCAGCACCTGCTCCTTTTGATCACTATTTTTATAATCATCAGGGCGTTATTTCAGGCAACGGTCTGGATGCAGCGTTTAGCCATGCTGGTGGCGCTGAGCATATTGCTGTTCATGTTTCTGGAAGAAATTGATTATGGTTCCCACTTCTGGGACTTCATTACCGCGGCTGCCGTTTTTGAAGGGGATGTGAACTATCACAACAATTCCGGCAAAACGGCTTTGATGAAAAAGATTGCCGATGGGATCATGTTGGTCTGGTTTATTTTGCTGCCCGTCATCGCGAATTTCAGGAAATCTGTCTGGTTGCGATACCTCGCACCGACACGCATGTTCTTTTTTACGCTTGTGTCGGCCCTCGTCGTCTCCAGGCTAGCGCATTACCTGGATGACCAGGGATTCGCGATACGTGACTCTCTATCGAATAATATTTCTGAATTCCGAGAGTTGTTTACCTACTACATCTGGTTTCTGTACTGCTTGTTAATGGTTCGCCAACCCTGGCCAGCCAACAGTTCAGAAAAACCGACTGCTTCAAAGTCCTGATGACTCCAGGGCTTATTTGCCATATCAATCTTGCCCGTGGTTATCGGGGTGGCGAACGCCAGACCGAACTGCTGATTCGAGAGTTGCAAAGGCTGGGGCATAAGCAACGGCTAGTGGCCCGTCAGGGCGAGCCGCTTCTGCAACGCCTTGAGGGCATGGCCAATCTGGACTGTATCGGTTTAAGGCAACCCTTTTTTCCCAAGCTGGCCGTTTGCAAGGGGGCAACCCTGTTGCAGGTGCATGAAGCCAAGGGCGGGCACCTGGCCTGCGCTGCTAATAGCTTTTTTGGCATCCCATACGTGCTGACTCGGCGAGTCGACAAACCGCCGCGTAACAGCGCGCTTAACCGGCGCCTCTACCGCAATGCTGCGGCCGTGGTAGCCGTGTCGGCAGCGATCAAGGGAATCCTGCAGGCAAGCTTTGTTAGTCGCCCAATCGAGGTGATTGCCGATGCTCATAGCGATTTTGTTGTGGATTCCGTTCATTCTGAAGCCATTCGTGCACGGTTTGCCGACGACTTTGTGATCGGTCATGCCGGGGCGCTGGTGGATCGTCATAAGGGACAGGCAACCCTGATAGAGGCGCTGCGACTGATCGGGGACAGTGAACCGCATCTGCAGCTGCTGCTGATGGGAAGCGGAGAAGATGAAGCTGCATTGCGCAAGCTGGCACAGGGTATGGACAACGTGCATTTCGAAGGCTTCACGGAACGGCTGGGTGATTACATGGCGGCGCTGGACCTGTTTGCGTACCCATCGAATTTCGAGGGTCTCGGATCAGTGTTGCTGGATGCCATGCATGCGGGACTGCCCATTGTGGCAAGCGATGTTGGTGGGATTCCGGAGATCGTGGGGCATGAGCACAACGGGTTGCTGGTACCACCGGGGCAGTCCCGGGAATGGGCCGATGCGATCCTGAGGCTGGTCAACGATTCAGGATTGCGTGCGCGACTGGCGAGTGCAGCAAAGCAGCGGGCAAATGACTATTCGCCGGCCGCCATGGCCCGGCAGTACCTTGCTGTTTACGAGGCGATTGGCTAAGCGTCAGTGGGCAAGTGAGTCCGGGCGGTTCAGTTCGACCGGCATGACTGCCATACTTGCAACAACTAAACGCTTTTTGAGGTGATTCGTGATCATAGTGACAGGCGCGGCAGGGTTTATCGGGAGTAATATCATCGCCGCTTTGAACGCCCGCGGGCAGGACGATATTCTGGCCGTGGATAACCTCAGCGACGGCGTGAAGATGCGCAATCTGGCTGACCTGCGTATCGCGGATTATCTGGATCAGGATGATTTTCTGGCCGCGATTGAATCCGGCCATGATTTCGGCGAGGTGACTGCGATTTCGCATCAGGGTGCCTGCTCGGCCACTACCGAGTGGGATGGCCGCTACATGATGCGCAATAACTATGAGTACTCAAAATCGCTCTTACACTGGTGCCAGTCGCATAGCGTGCCTTATATCTACGCCTCCTCGGCCTCGGTTTATGGCCCGGGTCCGGTTTTCAAGGAGGGGCTGGAACACGAAAAACCGATCAACATGTATGCCTATTCGAAGTTTCAGTTTGATCAGTACGTGCGCCGTCAGGGCGCACTGAATGCTCAGGTCGTCGGCCTGCGTTATTTCAATGTTTATGGTCCACGTGAACAGCACAAGGGCAGCATGGCAAGTGTGGCATTCCATTTCGATCAGCAGATTCGGGAAACTGGTGAATGCCGCCTGTTCGAGGGTTCGGATGGCTATGGGGACGGAGAGCAGCGTCGCGATTTCGTATACGTT
>JBFKKS010000141.1:0-6666 GCA_041630955.1 Nevskiales bacterium | reverse complement strand
CGGGAAAACGGAATTACTGATGGACTTGGGCATTGATCACTCCTGAACGACGTGATCTAGAATCCCATTCTCGAAGGCGATGTAATGCCAGCCTTATCGGATTTCCTTGTAGGAAATCCTGCCATAAATCAGATTGGGCTCCGCAGCGTCCGCTTGCACAACCACTTCACATAGCAGCCGGATGGCGCGCGATAACGCAGCTATTTCTTGGGTTTTACGTAGAGAACCAGTGAATGATCCTGGATCTCATAGCCATGCTTGGCGGCGATTTCGCGTTGTAATCGCTCAATTTCTTCACTATAGAACTCGATAACCTTGCCAGACTCCACATCGACCATATGATCGTGATGTGGCCCCCGCTCTAGCTCGAATACGGCATGGCCGCCCTCAAAATTGTGGCGAATCACCAATCCTGCCGCCTCGAACTGTGTCAGCACACGGTAAACCGTCGCCAGACCGATTTCCTCGCCTGATTCCAACAGCATGCGATACATGTCTTCTGCACTGAGGTGCCGCGTATCGCAGTTCTCAAGCATTTCGAGAATCTTGACGCGTGGCAGCGTGACCTTAAGGCCAGCCTTGCGTAATTCCTGGGATTCCAAGCTGTGTCCTACCGTTGGTGATTATGCAAATACGTTGCCGTGTAAGGGCAGTTGAGTTCGGGTATTATGGCACGCCTCTTAATACCGACCAATAAAGCCAGCCCATTCATGTCCCGATATTCTTCACTCGCCCTTGTTTTAGCCATGCTTCTCATGGCCGGCTGCACCTATTTTCGATTGCCCGTTTTGCAGGGCAACATCGTGGATTACGACAAGGCAGAAAAACTGGACCTGGGCATGACCCCGCGCCAGGTGGAATTCCTGCTGGGCACGCCGCTCATCCGTGACAGCTTTGGCAGCCCCCGCTGGGATTACGTCGTCTACTACAGAAACCCTGACGCCAAGGTGATGCAAAAAAATCTGAGCATCTACTTTGAAAATGAGGTGGTTGCACGCATAGACGGACGCGATGAACTGCTGGCCGACTGGCGGAAGAAAAAAGCCATCCTGAAAAAGGCCAAAGAACCACTGGAAAAACCGCACCCAGGCCAGTTCCCGGCAAATGCTAACGAATCAGCCAACACCGACCCGGCGATGCCGACTTCGTCTCAAGCTGATGCGAATGTCGAGTCCAAGTATCCGCAGCCTGCTGACTCAGCACCGGCAAGCACGGCTTCATCACAAGCCGGTGCTTCAGAATCCACAACTTACGAGGACCCAAGCGGGTGGATTGAATCACCCCACAGTGATAACAGCAGGCCGGAACGCAATAGCAGGCACACAAGTGCGCCAAGGCAAGCGCCTTCAAATGCAGAGAAACCGGCATCGTCGCCCGCGCCTAAAGCAACAGAACCCGAATCTGGCGAAGACACAAGCGGATGGGCTGGATCACCAGGCAGCGAAAGCAAGGATACGACCAAGCCCGGCCCTGACGAGAGCAGCGCTGAACAGGCCAATGACTATCCGCCCGATATGACCAACATATACAGGTAAAGACCGGCCTGCGGCCCAGCTAACTTTGTTGCTCTTTTGCCCTTTGTCGGCGTGATTCCTTCGGATCGGCAATCAAGGGACGATATATCTCTACCCTGTCACCCGCGCGCAATGGCTGGCTCAGGGGTTTTCCCTTACCGAAAATACCCACCTTGTTCTGAGCCAGGTCGATTTCAGGAAAGCGGTCGAGGATACCTGAGCGTTTCACCGCCTCCTCAATCGCCGAACCGGCTGGCACGTCAACGGTAAGAATCAGTTGCTGATCGGGCCGCGCATAGGCGACCTCAACACGAATAAGTTCTTCGGCCATCTTCGTTCAATATATAAACAGGGTGCGCATTATAGGCCAGCGGGCAGCCATAACCCGACCAGTGCATCCAACACGCCCGTCGCATGCAGCAGAACTATGATCAGGCCGACCCGCACGGGGTAGCGCATGCACCAGTACCAAGGCGCGTAAAACTCTGGCGTACTATCAGCCCAGGCTCGTCTGAGTAGTTCATCGGGCAAAAGCCGCCCGGCAAAAACACATAACAGCAGGCCCACCAGTGGCAGCAAAATGCGACCAGTGATTATTGCCAGCCACTCATAGAAGTCGTAGCCCCACAGGGTAAGCTCGGAAAACACGTTGAATGAGCAAAGCGTACCAAGGCCAATAAACCAGATGAGCAGGCCGGTTGAGGTGGCAGCGAATACACGACTGATATGAAAGTGTTCCATGATCCACTGCACCACCGGTTCCATCAAACCGACAGCAGAAGTCATCGCGACCAATGTAACCCCGAGATAAAACACGACCAGGCCGGTAGCACCCATCTGCTGACTAACCGCCAGGGGCATGGTCTCAAACATCAACCTCACGCCCGAGGTCGGGACATCGGTTACGGCAAAAACAAACGCATAGACACCCATGCCGGCAAACAGCGCAAACAGGGTATCCAGCAACATGACGCGCGCCGTGATCCCGACAAACCCGGTGCGCTCGGGCAGCATCACCCCATAGGCCATCATCACACCAACACCAAGACTGAGACTGAAGAAAGCCTGCACCATTGCTTCGATCACGCCGCGCCAGCCCAGGGCAGAGAAGTTGGGCTCCATCATCCACCTGAGTGCGGTGTACATCTCACCCCACCACGAGCCAAATACCAGCAGCACCGCCATGCAAATAAAAGCGGCAGGAAGAAAGATACGCGTCACGGGCTCAATACCCTTGCGCAGGCCATGACTGACAAAGACGGTGGCCGTAACCATGAAAATGGTGTGCCAGGCCAATGAGCGCTCGGCATCCCCTACCAGGCCGACGAATACCGCCCGTACCTGCTGCATATCCGAATCGACGAATACGCCGCCTGCTGACCTGACCAGGTAGGCCATGCTCCATCCGGCAATGACGCTGTAATACGACAGCACCAGTACCGCGCCCGCCAGGGCCAGCCAGCCCAGATGCCGCCATGCAGGGTGCACGCCAGACTCAAGCGCCATCAGGCGAATCGTGCGCACCACGGAGCGCCGGCCCCAGTGCCCGAGCATCAGTTCAGTAGCGAATATGGGCAGAACAACAATGACCAATACGAGCACATAAATAAGCAGAAATGCGCTGCCGCCGTACTCCCCCATCAGGTACGGCATGCGCCAGACATTGCCCAGTCCGATTGCCGCTGCTGCCGCCGCAATGACGAAGGCCCGGGGCGATGACCAGTATCCGTGCGGGCTTTCGCGTTCAGTCATTCATTATTCTTCGGTAGAGATGGGAACACCTGATTATAATGCGCGCATGGCAAAGAATAAGGTGATCCGCAAGGCTGAAAAAAAATCCGAAGACAAGCCTACCATTGCTCTCAACCGCAAGGCACGGCATGACTTCGCGCTGGGAGAACGCTTTGAGGCAGGGATCGTCCTGGAAGGCTGGGAAGTCAAAAGCCTGCGCGGTGGTCGCGGGCGCATAGCCGAGGCCTATGTCATGCTCAAGAATGGTGAAGCGTGGTTGCTGGGCGCGCACATCGACCCCCTGCCCTCGGCCTCGACCCATGTTCACCCCGACCCAACCCGAACACGAAAACTATTGCTGCACGGCCGGGAACTGCATCGCCTGGTCGGCGCAACTGAACGGCAGGGTTACACCATTATCCCTACGGCCCTGTACTGGAAGAAAGGTCGTGCCAAGCTGGAAGTGGCACTGGCCCAGGGCAAGCAGAAACACGACAAGCGCGCCGACCTGAAAAAACGTGACTGGCAGCGTGATAAGGAACGCCTGCTTAAGAAGTGATACACGGATTAGACGCTATACCCCTGCTCGCCAGCGCAGAAACTCGCCCTGTCAGCTGAGGAATGACAATTAACTCATCGGCTTAGTGGTCATGCCGCAGGGAACTATCTGAGAATCCCGCCGTCAAAACGCTCGAACGACTTTGGCTATATGCATGTGACGATCATGCTGATACAGAAGTAAGGCATTAATTATTTATACGTTCTGATGAGCAGGTAGCGTATCAGGGCGTATAATCACGTTTCACTTGGGGACGACTTGGCTTCGACGTAGGTGTTGAAACCCAAGGTGCATGCCGAGCTGCAATCTGCTCGTAAAACCGAATGCAAAACTAAGCTAGTTGCAAACGACAACAACTACGCCCTAGCAGCTTAATCCCTGCTAGTGTCCGCCCGGCAAGTGCTTATGCTTCCGGAACCGGGCATCGACTCTCATAAGCTCGTGGTGATTCAGGTCTCTGGCTGATCCATTAAAACTTAGTGAGAATACGTTCTGGTCTTCCCTGCCCCTTGGGTAACCAGCGCCGACAATCAAAGAGAGGGCTAAGCATGTAGAGCCGAAGGCGGAAGGCTTACGGACGCGGGTTCAATTCCCGCCGTCTCCACCAAATGAACAACCCACCCTTGCGGTGGGTTTTTTGTGCGCGCAGAAGCTACCGGCTGGCCACAACTTTTTGCTGGTTCGGTTTCACCTGTAAACCCACAACCTGCCATAAATACAGCACTATCAGACCTGCCAGGATGCCTGGCAATCCTTCATAAACCATTGCCTGCCATCCTGCCATTCTCCACGCAAGGGCGACGGAGAAGCCGACTAAGACAGCGGCAATGCTTGCGGCTTGTGAGGGCTGCCTACCCATACATAAGAACAACAGCAGAGGCGCAAAGGCACTGGCCAGACCAGACCAGGCCATGATGACAATACTGAAAACGCTCTGGTTGTTTACAAGCGCGATCAAGAGCGCTGCGCCCGTGATCAAAATCGTCGTAAGTTTAAGCAGGCCGGTTCGTTCTACCCTTTGCGGTGCAATGTCGTGCGTGATTGCTGCAGAACAGATCAGCACCAGCGAATCGGCCGTGGACTTGGTCGCAGCAAAAATACCTGCCAGTATCAGACCGACCAGCACGGGGGGTAATAGTTGTTGCGCCATGGTGGGCAACGCCAGTTCCGCATCGAAGGTAGCGGAATCTGTTAAATATATACGAGACAGCATTCCTACCGCTGTGGCAAGGCTGTAGAAAACAGTGAACCACAGGTAGTACCAGAGTTTTGCCTGACGCATGTTTCCTGAAGCATCCAGTGACATGAACCGAACCATGATATGTGGCTGCCCGATCACCGACAGGCCGGCCACCATCCAGCTGAGGATGAATAAGCCGCCGCCCAGCAACCCGGGGAACACCAGATCTTTTGGCAACCAATCCATGAATCCATCGACCATCCGCATCTGTCCGACCGCGTCTGTCACCCCACCCAGGTTCACAAGCGCGACGACAAACAGCACGCTCATCGCCACAATCATGACGATGGACTGTGCAGCATCGGTCCATATCGATGCCCGTATGCCACCCGAAAAGCAGTACAGGCTCACAAGCACCGCGCCCGCTACCGCACCGGACCAGAGCGGCCAGCCCAGCAATACATGTAGTGCCTTGCCACCTGCCACGAGTTGGGCTGATGCATAGGTCATCAGGAACAATAAAGATATGAAGCCAATCAGGCGCTGCAGATTGCTGTGATTCTGGCCGTACCAATGACTTAAAACGCCCGCATAACTGACTTCTCCAGATCGTTCCGTGGCCTTGCGCAGGCGCTTATGCACGTACAGTGATGCCAGGAAGTCGCCTGAAATCCAGCCTATCATCAGCCATATCGAGGCCAGACCGGTGGCGTAGGTGTATCCAATAACGCCTATGAACATATAGCCGCTATTATTGGTGGCGACCGCTGACAGCCCCACCAGCCAGGGCCGAACCGTACCACTGGCAAGGTAGTAATCTTCTTTTGTTCCGCGGCTATACCACGCTGAAGACAGGCCTATTCCGGTAAATAAGAGAAGAAAAAATATAAATGAATAGACCATCATTCCCGCCGGTTGTGCTTATTCTTGTGATGGAACGGCTGCCAGACACACCGCTGCCGCTTCAACGCTTAATGGAATTAATCTCCTGAGCCAGCAGCAGGATAGGCGCCGCTTTCATCGTGCACTTCGTTGCCAGTGACGGGTGGATTAAACACGCATGCCATCGTCATGGTGGTCTTGGCACGCAGTTTGTGTCGATCATGCTCGTTTAGGGCATACAAGGTGCCGGCAGAAATCGGGTGTACCTTGCCGTCCGCCAGGGTTTCGACTTCACCCTCTCCGGATATGCAGTACACCGACTCCAGATGATGACGGTAGTGCATCTCGAAATCAGCACCGGCATGGATCGTCGTTATGTGAAATGAAAAGCCCATTTGATCGTCGCGCAGGATCATTCGCGTGCTTTCCCACTCACCTCCCGGCGCGACGATATGGCGCTCGCTTTTAAGCGCCTCGGATAGCTTTCTTACAATCATGCAGTTGCTCCGCTTTTAAACAGCAGCATTGACTTTGACGCGGTCGAAATAGTCATCCTCTGAAGCGTAGTCATCAATCCGGCTGCAGGCTTTACGCACTGCCTCTTCGAGCATGTCGAGTCCACGCTTGAGGTTTTCTTCGCTAATGATCAGCGGGCATAGCAGTTTGACCACATGGTCTTCGGCACCACTGGTTTCGATAATCAACCCGTCTTTGTATGCCTGCCGCGTAATGTTGTCGGCAATCTCGCCATTGACGCAGTTAATGCCCTGGAACATGCCGCGCCCATGCACATAGAAATT
>JBFKKS010000140.1:0-6832 GCA_041630955.1 Nevskiales bacterium | reverse complement strand
CATGCACGTGCACCAGTCGCTGTCAAAAGACGGCGTCAATATCTTCACCGGCGACCTGTACGGCGGCCTGAGTGAAACCGCACTGTTCTACATCGGCGGCATCATCAAGCACGCCAAGGCCATCAACGCCTTTGCCAATGCTTCCACCAACAGCTACAAGCGCCTGGTGCCAGGCTTCGAAGCCCCGGTCCTGCTGGCCTACTCGGCCCGTAACCGTTCTGCCTCGATCCGCATTCCTTACGTGACCAACCCGAAGGGCCGTCGCATCGAGGTTCGCTTCCCGGATTCCACCGCCAACCCTTACCTGGCCTTCACGGCCATGATGATGGCTGGCCTGGATGGCATTCAGAACAAGATCCATCCTGGCGAAGCCATGGACAAGGATCTGTATGATCTGCCGCCGGAAGAAGAGGCTGCGATTCCGCATGTTGCCGGTTCGCTGGAAGAAGCCCTGCAGGCCCTGAGCGCCGACCGGGCCTTCCTGACCGCTGGCGGTGTCATGACCGACGACATGATTGACGCTTACATTGACCTGAAGATGGAAGAAGTAACGCGTTTGAACATGACCACGCATCCGGTCGAGTTCGATATGTACTACAGCCTGTAAGCAACCACAGACTGTTAGTAAAAGGCCCTCGCAAGAGGGCCTTTTCTTTTGTGGGCGACACAAAGCGAGCAGCCCGATAACCGGCAAAAGCCGCCTGGGCTGCGCTATGTGGCGGCCGGTAAACGCCTCACGCTTCAGGAAACGGCCCAAAGCCCAGAAAACAAAACTGGCTGACAAGCAGTCGTTGCACCATAATTGTGCAATATATGGCGTGCATAGCATCACCCCGCACCCAATAGTGGCCCACATTTTGCAATGAGTCCCTCATGCCCGGTGAGAAAACACGCAACATTCTTGAGCACCTGACCACAGCGGTTCTGTGTCTGGACGAGAATCTCAAGGTGACCTACCTGAACCCAGCCTGTGAAATGCTTTTCGGTATCAGTAGTCGCCATATTGAACAGTTACCCATTGGGCAGGCACTGCCGCAATTTGCCGAGCAACTGCAACGACTGGAGGAGGCGCAGGCTGAAGGTCTGGCTTATACCGAACGTGAGCAGGTACTTAACCTGGGCGACGACAGCCAACACACGGTGGATTGCAGCGTCACGCCGTTTCTCTCTGATACGGGACAACGTGGCTTGCTACTGGAATTACTGAGTCTGGACCGTCATCTGCGCATCTCGCGTGACGACCATCTGCAGACACAGCACGCGGTCAGTCGCCAGGTCGTTCGAGGCCTGGCTCATGAGATCAAGAACCCGCTGGGAGGGCTGCGTGGTGCCGCCCAGTTACTGGAAGGCGAGCTCAACGACCCAGCCCTGAGTGAATACACCGGCATCATCATTCGTGAGGCCGATCGCCTGCAGGACATGGTTGACCGTCTGCTGGGGCCTAACCGGCCACCCGAGATGCAGCCGTTGAATATTCATTCACCGCTTGAACACGTGCGCCAACTTGTCGAGGCGGAACTGGATCAGGATGTGGAAATCATCCGGGACTATGATCCCAGCCTGCCCGACATCCTCGGAGACGCGAGCCAATTGACCCAGGTATTCCTGAACATCCTGCGTAACGCGGTTCAGGCTTTGGGCGGCAATGGCGTAATCCGGCTTCGTACCCGTGCCGAACGCCGCTTCACGATATCGGGCGAGAACCATCGACTGGTATTGCGTATCGACATTATTGATAACGGGCCCGGCATCGAACCAGCACTGACAGAGCAGATCTTTTACCCGATGGTTACTTCACGTCCGGATGGTAATGGCCTTGGTCTTTCCATCGCCCAGTCACTGGTCCAGGCCCATGGCGGCCTTATCGAGTGCCGCAGCCAGCCCGGGCTCACCAAATTTTCTATCTTTTTACCTTTGGAGTCCTGAGCATGGCGAATCCGCTTAAGGTTTGGGTCGTAGACGACGATGAGTCGATACGCTGGGTTATGGAAAAGGCGCTGCAAAAGGCGGGCATCCAGACACAGTGTTTCGCCGGAGGTGTTGAGCTGCTCGACGCACTGGAAGGGGACTGCCCGGATGTGATGGTCACTGATATTCGCATGCCTGGCATTGACGGCCTTGAGCTTATTAAGCGCGTAGAAGACCTGCACCCCGATCTGCCCGTCATCATCATGACTGCGCATTCCGATCTCGACAGTGCCGTTGCCGCCTATCAGGGTGGCGCGTTTGAATACTTGCCCAAACCGTTCGACGTCAATGAAGCGGTCGAGCTGGTACAGCGAGCAGCCCGCCTGAGCGAGGCACGGGGTGAAGCCCCCGCTGCGGCGTCCGGCGTCTCGGCCACACTTATCGGCGAAGCCCCTGCCATGCAGGAAGTCTTTCGCGCAATCGGCCGTCTTAGCCAGTCCAATATCACGGTCCTGATCACTGGTGAATCCGGCACCGGCAAGGAGCTGGTCGCGCAGGCACTGCACGAACACAGCCCACGGGCTGACAAGCCTTTCATCGCCATCAATACCGCAGCCATACCGAAAGACCTGATGGAGTCCGAGCTTTTTGGCCACGAGCGGGGCGCGTTCACAGGAGCGCAGAATCAACGCAAGGGCCGTTTTGAGCAGGCTAACGGGGGCAGCCTGTTTCTTGACGAGATCGGTGACATGCCGGCCGACCTTCAGACCCGGCTGTTACGGGTGCTGTCTGATGGCCAGTTCTACCGGGTAGGCGGGCATACACCCATGAATGCCGATGTGCGCATTATCGCGGCTACCCATCAGGACCTGGAGGCCAAGGTCAGTCGCGGTGAATTTCGCGAGGACCTGTTTCATCGCCTGAATGTGATTCGCATCCGTATTCCGCCTTTGCGCGAGCGGCGCGAGGATATCGCTCTGCTGCTGAACCACTTTCTCCACCGTGCGGCACGTGACCTCAAGACCGAACCGAAATTGCTGCGCGCCGATGTCACCGAGTTTCTTTGCCGTCAGCAATGGCCCGGCAATGTGCGCGAACTGGAGAACCTGTGCCGCTGGCTGACCGTGATGGCACCCGGTCAGGAAGTGCATCTCGAAGACCTGCCAGCCGAATTGAATGCCCTGGCCAGTGAGGCCAGACCAACTGCTACAGCACAGAGCCCACTGCCAGATGTCGCACAGGCTGATGACTGGGTCAGCCTTTTGCGGTCGTGGTCCAAGCAGCAACTTGAAGCCGGCCATACGGCACTTCTGGATGAGGCAGTGCCCAGCTTTGAACGTTGCCTGATCGAGGTTGCCCTCCAGCATACGCATGGGCATAAACAGGATGCTGCACAATTACTGGGGTGGGGCAGGAACACCCTCACCCGCAAACTCAAGGAACTTTCAATCGGTGATAGCCGGGCTGAGCCTGCGACGACAGAAGGCCAGGATTGACGCACAACGCTGAGACATGAAAAAGCCCGGGCATGCCCGGGCTTTTTCTTTCCTGGCTTGATGCCTATAAGTCTGCCGGTGCCAAACCTGCCGTACTATCCATGGCGGGCTCATCAGGAGGTGCGATGTACCCGTCCTCCAGGATATGCAGCTCAGTTCGACGGTTATGTTCGCGACCCTCATCGGTTTCGTTAGTGGCAACCGGCTGGCTCTCGCCAAAGCCCTTGGCTGTCAGACGATCCGCAGGAATACCCTTGGAGACCAGGTAATCCACAACCGCCTGGGCACGTCGCTCAGACAGTTTCTGGTTATAGGCATCGCTGCCAATCCAGTCGGTATGGCCCGCAATCATGACCTTCACACTTGGCTCGTTCTGCAGTGATTCAACCACGCGGTCGAGAATCACCTTGGAGTCAATCATGAGGCGCGACTTGTCGAACTCGAAATGCACACCGCGCAGTTCAAAGACCTGCGGTACGACACAGCCCACCGAGTTAACCTGCATGCCAGGCAAGGTATTCGGGCACTGGTCAATACCATCGGGTACGCCATCACCATCCGAGTCGAGCGGACAACCGTCGGCATTCACGATGGTGCCGGGTGGTGTATCCGGACATTTGTCGATGCTGTCAGGAATACCATCGCCATCGGAATCCAGCGGACAACCATCGGCATCCACCTTCACACCCGGCGGGGTGTTCGGGCACTTGTCGTAGGCATCGGGCACACCGTCGCCATCAGAATCCAGCGGGCAGCCATCCGGGCCGACCTTCACGCCCGGCGGGGTGTTCGGACACTTGTCGCGGTCATTGGGCACGCCATCGCGGTCATCATCGTAGCTTGGCGGTTGTGGTTTCTCGCCAAACGGAACGTTCAGGCCCACCCAGGCCGTCCAGCTGTAATAGGTCTCGTCCGGCAGAATGCCTTCGCCATCAATATCGTCCAGCTTGTAGCGTGCTTCTGCGCGGAAATTCACTGATTCGAATTCATGCATGAAACCCAGGCCCATAACCGGACCAAAGCCATGCAATTCCTCGCCGATGAAATCGACCGTCGCACCCTGCACACCCACCAGTCCGAAGAAATGCGTCTTGGTATCTGTATTCCAGAAGGGCGAGTCATTGAAAAAGAACAGGCCCTGTAATGAAAGCCCAAGGCGCTCGTAGGTACCGGCATTTTCGGTATCCAGCTCCTCGTAGGCCAGCGTACCTTCCAGTGCCCAGCGGTCGGACAATGGTTTGCCGATGGACAGGCCGAACGACCCACCTGAATCCAGGTCTTCATCGTCGGCCATTACAACACCGAGATGCAGCGTACCGAACCAGCGATCGTCAAACACGTCCGTAATGACACGATCTTCCGCCTGCACGGATTGAACTGCTAAAGAAAACAGGCAGGCAGTACAGAATGCGGCAAGGCTTTTGGCCACCCGCTGACTGCTTTTCGACTGTTTGATGCTTTTCATTATCCGACTACTCCCAATCCTTGTAAGCGGTTGTTGCCGCAACGTGTCTGTTGAATCTGTTAATCAGCAATCTAAGGGGCCGGTGTCGCCACAATGACGGGGCTCACGACCTGACCAATCGCCGAAATCAGCTGCGTGAGTGCACCGGCACCCCCGCCTGATCCACCACCCTGGAAGAGCGGCTCGAACTGATCGCAGATTTCGCCTACTTCCTGGCGCTGGGAATCATCCGCAAACGGGAAGGTAATGATCGTGCCCGCATCTTCCATGCCGGTTGGTACATGTGTGCCGACGACACAGGCGGTGCCAACTCGAACCTGACCCGTGGGCGTGACCACGCCCGCAGCATCTACC
This sequence comes from Nevskiales bacterium, assembly GCA_041630955.1. Classification (GTDB taxonomy): domain Bacteria; phylum Pseudomonadota; class Gammaproteobacteria; order Nevskiales; family CAJXLF01; genus JBFKKS01. The sequence goes on along the minus strand of JBFKKS010000140.1, from coordinate 1,609 downwards.
GTTGCCGGCGGCGGTGAACCCGTGGAAGGCAGCACCGTCCCACAGCTATTACCATTCCAGAAACCTTCTTCCGCCCGCCACGTGGTCGAGGCATTGAGCGCCCCGTTGCAAGTGCTCGGGTCTGCGAAATTGCAGGTTGGGCCCGCTACCTGGAAATTGCCCTCGGCCAGCATCTGCTCAGAGCCGGGATTCTTTGGCGGCTGACTCTGCGGGTTGTCGGCCGTCTCGGTGTAGAAACCGACGCAGGCGAAGTCAGGCAGTACCTCGTAACCCAGCAGTACATCCTCACCGACCTGCAGCGGGTGGCTGCCCTGCCCAAAGGGAAATTCTGCAACGATGTCCGTCACGCCATCGGCCAGGGTAGACGCGAGGCCTGTTTGGTCCACGCTGGCCACCGCCGGTACGGTTGAGGACCAGACGGGGTTGGTGGCCGGGGTGGCGCAGACCGAGCCATTGGCATAGATAACCTTGGCCCGGAAGGGTACGGTCACACTCACCGCCCGCTTGAGGGCAGGATCGACCACACAGTTCGCCGAGGCTGGATCATGGTTGACCAGTGCCTCGACACATACCTGCGCGACGGCGGTGTTCTGCACATCGACTGTGGATGTATCCGACACGGTATTGCCTGAGGTATCCGTGAACGCGGCGTCTATGTTCGCCTGCTGTGTGCCCTGCGGACCCGCATTGACCAAGCCTGTATTGTTGACCGTGGTGTCGGGGCTCGTCGAGGTCCAGACAATTGACGGTGAACTGGTGACATCCGCCGTTGAATTGTCTTCAAAAGTGGCTGTGGCTGTGAACTGCTGGGCACACAGCGGTGGCAGATTGGCGCTATCCGGCTTCACGTCCAGCGATATCACCATCAGGTCGCGCACCGTGATGGTGTCCTGACCGGACAGGCCGTTAGAGGTGGCGATCATATCCGCTTGACCAGCCGTCTTACCCGTGGCCACACCATTCTGATTAATCTCGGCCCGGGCGTTATTGCTCGAGGTCCAGCTCACCTGGGTGGTGATGTCGCGACTGAAGGGGGGCGAATTGTTATCGCTGAAGGTACCCGCTGCAGTACATTGCGAGGAATTGCCGACGATAATCGTTTTCGGCTGGCAATTGACCGTGATCGAGACCAGCGCCGCGGCCGGCACGGTGACATCATCCGAACCAGACACGCCGTCAAGCTTGGCGGTGATCTTGACGCTGCCGGGTGAAATACCCTTGGTCTTGCCGACCTTGTCGACTTCGACGATGCCTGAATCCTGTGAACGCCATGCAACCCGGTTGGTAATAAACCGTTTGCTTATGATGACCTGGAAGAAATCAGGGCTCGTTTCCTTGACTTCACGGAACGTGCCCTCGGCTGTACATTGGCCGGTTTGGCCGATTGACAGGATACCCGGTGTACACACCACATCGATGGATTGCAATTCACCGGCTGGCAAATCCGGGCTCTTGATGGACTCATCAGAATCGCCACTTTTGCAGGCAACCAGGGATGCCATAGCGAATACTATTAACAGGCGTGTGATGAAACCGGTAATGAATGACGTGCGCATGGGGACATCCTCTGTTTCGTACGTTTCGGCCGCAAATCCTTGCGGCTGACTCT
>JBFKKS010000139.1:0-6840 GCA_041630955.1 Nevskiales bacterium | reverse complement strand
ATATCGATGATGCGCTCAGCTTCGAGTTCCACTATTTCTTTATGCGAAAGTTCTGGTTTATGAACCTGGCCCGGGCGCTGGTTATATTTCCAGGCGGCTTTGGCACTATGGACGAATTGTTTGAGGTTCTGACGTTGGTGCAAACAGGCAAATCAGCCGATATGCCCGTGGTGCTCTATGGAAAAACTTTCTGGAAATCGTTGATTAATTTTGATCTATTTGTAGAACAGGGGCTCATATCCCCAGAGGACCTCGAACGTATTCATATCGTGTCCAGCGTCGATGAGGCGCTGCAGTACCTACAATCAAGGCTTGACTGACACGACGGTTTTGGGGCGAACTTACAGGTCGTCCAGCCAGTCAGTGCCTTCAAGCAATTTCTTCAGTTCACGCTCTTCCTTAAAACGCTCAAGGTCTCTCCAGCCACGCTGCTGTATGACTGGTCCTCGCGGTTTCAATTCAAGTTCATCGTCGCCGGTATCTTCATCCCAGACATCAACATCATCCAGAATGTCATCATCGTCCTTGGTTGATTTGGATTTACTGCCCATGATTTATCACCCCGCAATTTAAGGCCTCAAGCCACGCAAAGCACACTCACAAACACTCGTCATCCGGTTTGACGGCTGACTTGTGCGATTTTTACCACGAAGTATCCCTCGCGGGAATAGGTCAAGGGATGTTTTTTTTGTACGCGCGGACAGCCCGATCAGGCACGGATATCCGCATACAGCCTCTGGGCATGCAGGTAATCTGAATATTCATCGATATCATATAACTGGGGTAACTCTGTCCAATGCAGTCCAGCGCGCCTCAGGCGGCTTCGCGTTTGCCCCATGACCCGGTCAGTTCCCCTGGCGATACCTGAAAAAATCCGTGGACACGCCCGGCGTAAACCAATCAGGGCGTAACCGCCATCTGTAGTAGGAATAAAGACAGCATCAATGCCCTTATGGAGTTCACGGAAACATTGCTCCAGGTGTGTCTGAAGCAAAGCTGGGCAGTCGGTGCCGATAATGATCGTCGCGTCGCTGTTCATCAGGCTGCGCCGCATAGCGCGTTGCATACGCGTTCCCAGATCCCCCTTGGTCTGCGGCCGCAAGGGCAATGAGAATTGACGGGACAGATGCTGAAAATAGGGGTGCCTTGTGCCAGGAGCACAATGCAATTCTACCGACGACAGGCGGGTATTAGTGGCCGTTATGAGTGTTCTGTGCACCAGGCGCTTGTGGATGCGAGCCGCCCGGTTCATACCCGTCTTGAGCCCAAGACGGGTCTTGCATGAGCCCGAAATAGGAGCCTTGGCAAAGACCAGTATCCGCCCGCTAGTGTTCAAGTCGTGCATGTATGGAGGATTCTTGTACCGGAAAACTGATGCGGCTACTATACCGCGGCACCTAATTTACGAGCCAAATGGTTAACGGGGCTGTAGCTCAGTTGGGAGAGCGTGTCGTTCGCAATGACAAGGTCGGCGGTTCGATCCCGCCCAGCTCCACCATCTCCCTGAATGGCCGATCATCAGATTAAATATCTTATTGAAAGGCGGTAGGGCATCAGGGCTGGTCATCGCATTTTCAGTAGTTATTCGTCATTGCCTGCTAACCAAAACGGCCAAAAAAAAATGCCAATTCAAGTATCATTGCCGCCTTTGGGGCTATAGCTCAGCTGGATAGAGCAGCCGCCTCCTAAGCGGCAGGTCGCAGGTTCGACTCCTGCTAGTCCCACCAGATATCAACTACGGAGCAGCTCATGGCCGAACAGGAATTGCCGGAAATCAAACTCGACGCAAACAATCTCTACAAAGAGGAGCAGATCACGGATCTGCGTGCGGGCTCAATCAGGCGAATGCTGCCGATAAAAAAGGATGGTTCGGCAGACGAAAGCCGCGAGGTGATTTTCGAGGGCCATGCCAGTTTGATGACGCCGGCTGGCGCGTTGCCGATTCATTTCATGATTGATGTAAAGACCTTGCCGGAAGCCCTGGAACAATTCCCTGAGTTGGCCAAAGCAGCGCTTCAGCAGACACTGGATGAATTGCAGCGCCTGCGTCGGGAGCAGCAGTCCTCCATTGTAGTGCCCGGTCAGGGTGGACCCTCCGGCATGGGTGGCGGCGGTGTACCGGGTGGAGGTATTCAGATTCCCTGATATGGCTAGCGGCTGCCCTTGTCGGGTGCTGCGTAGTGCTGGGCACCAATCTGCAGCGCCCTCAGGATTAGGATCAGCTCCCGTCCAAAATCCTCAGGGCTTAATTTGCCCTGGTCACTCAGGGCCTCAACCAGTAATTCCAGGGTGGCCCCGACCAGCGCTATAGAGGGCAGGTAATAATCCCGTTCCGGAATAAGGCCGCTGCGTGCCATCTGCTCGCAATATTGCTGAATGGTATGAGCAAGGTTATGGACCACCTGGCGGCGCAGTTTCTCCATATCATGACTGACCCCTATGGTCTCTATGCAGGCGATTCGAGCACGACGTGGGTCTTCCAGGAGGTACTCAGAGCCTGCGCGGACCGCGTTGGTCATACGGTCCTGCAAATTCTGCTTTTCATCGCCCAGCGTAGACAGGATGCGATCACCCGCCTCTTGAAGAATTTGCAGGAAAAGCGCCTGTAGCAACGCTTCGCGTCCTTTGAACTGCTCGTAGAAATGCCTCGTCGTGACTTTCGCAGTCGAGCAAATCAGTTCTATCGGCGAATTGGCGTAGCCGCGGTCACTGAAAAGCGCCAGACCTGCATCGAGTAAGCGGGCCCTTCGCTCGTTACGCAGTTCTTCAGCAGTGCGTCCTTTGTAACGCCTTGATTTATTCTTGGCAATAAGTGGCATATCGTTTCCTCCCCATCATCCTAACCAAAGGCCAGCTAAAGGGAAAGATGGCTTGTCGGATGTTGACAGTTTCAGGAGGCCGAGTGTATAAAAGAAAAGTAATCTTTCCTGATTCAGCGGTGATTGCCAGCCTTTCCAGTCCACCTCAGCAGTGCAGCCGAATGGATCATTCCGACATTGAATAACAGACGGGTCAAACCCGGAGAATACCCTATGAATAACACTGAATTACGTAAGGTTGCCATCGTTGGAGCAAATCGAATTCCGTTCGCGAAATCGAATACTGCCTACCATGAAAACAGTAACCAGGAATTACTTACTGCCGCGCTTCGGGGGCTCGTAGAGCGTTACCACTTAACTGACAAGCACATTGATGAAGTTGTGGCCGGCGCCGTCCTGAAGCATGCCAAGGATTTTAATCTGGCCCGCGAATCCGTACTTGATAGCGGCCTGGCACCAACCACCAGTGCTTATGATATTCAGCAGGCCTGCGGTACGGGTCTTGAAGCGGCGATTCTGGTTGCGAACAAGATTGCGCTGGGACAGATTGATGTGGGTATTGCCGGCGGCACCGATACCACGTCAGATGCGCCAATAGCGGTAGGACGCGGCATGCAGCGTGCCATGATGGATTTCAACAAGGCACGCACAAAGGGCGAGCAATTTAAGGCAGCGATGAAGCTGCTAAACCCTAAAAATCTGGTTCCGCAGATCCCGGCCAATGGTGAACCGCGCACTGGTTTGTCCATGGGTCAGCACTGCGAACTGACGACCCAGCGTTGGGGTATTAGCAGGGAGGCGCAAGACGCACTTGCGCTGGCAAGCCACCAGAATCTCGGCAAGGCATACGATGAGGGTTTCTTCAACGACCTGATCACACCCTTCAATGATCTTGAGCGTGACAATGTGCTGCGTGCTGATACCACGGCTGAAAAGCTTGCCAAATTGCGACCGGTATTTGATCGAGAGAAGGGTACGTTGACAGCTGCCAATAGTTCGAATCTGACTGATGGGGCTTCCTGCGTACTACTGGCCAGTGAGGCCTGGGCTAAAGCGAATAACCTGCCGATTCTGGCGTACCTGGTACATGGGCAGGCCTCTGCTATTGATTTCCGTGAGGAACGGGAAGGCCTGCTTATGGCTCCAGCCTATGCCGTGCCCAAAATGCTGGATGCAGCAGGGCTGACGCTTCAGGATTTCGATTTTTATGAGATTCACGAAGCCTTTGCAGCACAGGTATTGGCGACACTGGCTGCGTGGGAAGATGCCTCGTTCTGCAAGGATAAGCTGGGTAGAACTCAGTCCCTTGGCTCGATTGATCGCAGCAAGCTCAATGTCAAGGGCAGCAGTATTGCAACTGGGCACCCCTTCGCCGCCACGGGCGGGCGGGTTCTGGGCACACTGGCGAAAATTCTGTCTGAAGCGGGCCAGGGCCGTGGGCTGATCTCAATATGTGCTGCTGGCGGGCAGGGCGTGACGGCGATTGTAGAACGCTAACGACGTACGGCTTGATCAAATTTACGGGCGCGATATAGTCGCGTGAACGGTTTAATGACCTCTTAAATATAGGAAACCACATGAGCGATTATCTGGTACGAGCAGCCAATACTCCGGCCCTGCGTGGCATCATCAAGTCTATTGGCTTGCCCACGCCACAGACGCTGACCAGGGCAGAGGGCGGCTATGCTGAAAAGCCGCTTAAAGGCAAAACGGTTCTGTTTGGGGTAGGAGGCCAGGCCAGGGTTGATAAGGCGCTGGAAAAACTCCTGGCAGACACGGGTGCAGAGGTGATCCGTAGCGAAGGGGCCGGCGTTCCAGACGATGCCCGTTACCATGCGCTAGTCATGGATGCGACCGGTATGACAGGACCAGATGACCTCAAGGATCTATACAGTTTTTTCAATCCGACTGTACGTAAATTGCAAACCTGTGGTCGTGTCGTAGTGTTGACTGATGTTCCGGAAACGGCCGGTAGTGTAGCGTCTGCTACCGCCGCACGCGCCGTCGAAGGTTTTGTTCGATCGCTGGGCAAGGAAATTGGCAAGAAGGGCGCGACTGCAAATCTCATTTATGTTGAGAAAGGTGCGGAGGATCGTCTGGCAGGCCCGCTCAGATTCTTTCTTTCAGCTCATTCGGCTTATGTCGATGGTCAGGCCGCGCGTGTTACCCAAGAAGTCAGGCAGGACAATGCTATTGCGCTTTCTGGTGTGCTCAAGGGCAAAGTGGCCCTGGTTACCGGTGGCGCACGCGGTATCGGGGCAGCTACAGCCGGGCGCCTGGCGGCCGAGGGGGCGCATGTGGTGTGTCTGGATATTCCGGCAGACGAAGAGACCCTTAATGCAACCGTTCAGGGCATCGGTGGCACTGCATTACCACTGGATATTACGGATAGTGAGGCGCCTGCCCAAATTGCGGCTTTCCTGAAAGACAAGTTTGGTGGTGTAGACATCGTTGTGCATAACGCCGGCGTAACGCGTGACAAGACACTTGCCAACATGAAAGAGCAGTTCTGGGACATGGTGCTGAATATTAATCTGGCCGCCATTCTGCGCATCAACGAAGTACTGATCGGGCAGGGCATCATCAATGACAACGGACGCGTTGTCTGCCTGTCTTCCATTGGTGGCATTGCAGGCAATATGGGGCAAACCAACTATGGCGCTACAAAGGCCGGACTGATCGGCTATGTGCGAGCTGAAGCCGATAACCTGGCTGGCAAAGGTATCTGTATCAACGCGGTGGCGCCGGGGTTCATTGAAACACGCATGACGGCGGAAATTCCTTTTGTGATACGTGAAGCAGGAAGGCGTCTTTGCTCCCTTTCTCAAGGTGGTCAACCGATTGATGTGGCAGAGCTGATCTGTTTCCTGTCGTCGCCTGGGGCGCTGGGTATTACAGGCCAGACCATTCGTGTATGTGGCCAGAACCTGGTTGGTGCTTAGAACAAGCTTTAATTAACATATTTATCCTACTGAAATTAAATAGAAATACTAAATAAGCAGGATATGGGCTGGCTTCAATGCTGTGCCAGTGGAATAACTACCGCCCGCCAGGTCAGGGCGGTAGTTATGCATCAGGTCTCGAATTTGTCGAGATGAGCGACCCAATCCACTACCATCGGCCAGACTTCGGTCGCTGCCGATTTGCTTACGACTATGCCTGGATGGTCATAGTCATGGCTGTAGCCGTTATTTTTTCCCAGTAGCACGTAGCGCTTTTCGGTACTGCTCATGTGAGTGAGAAACTGCTCACATCCCGCCGGCGGATCCTGATCATCTGCTACACCAGCGAATGCGAGAATCGGACAGGCTATTCGCTCAAGTGGATGCAGCAGATCGCCGCCACGCTGGGTATTCATTCGCCAGCGACAGGCATCGTCCACGGCGGCAATCGGTTCATCTTCGGGACCCAGGCCCAGGCGTCTGGAGGGTAGACGCCCGCATAGGCGAGCAAGAAATCTGACTAGCAGGTTGTGAGGCCAGCGCAGAGCGTGCTTATCCACTTCAATCTGTGCGGCAAACAGGAGCAGGCCAGCGACCTGCTGACGATCAAGTGTTTCGGCCAGTGCGCGAGCGGCTATTACGCCACCAAAGGAGTGCCCACCCCATACAGCCAAGCCAGGCGTGATTGACTGAATATGCCGTTGTACCAATGGTAGGTCGTGCTGGATATGCTCCACCATGCCAGCTCGAATACCGGCTGACAGCGTGGGTGATCGCCCGAGTTGTCGACGCTCGACAAGCCACACATGAGAACCCGCATGCGCAAGCGCGGATGCCAGACCTATGCCCTTGGGCGATACCCAGAAATGACGATTGCTGAACATCCCGGGAATAAGGATGACCGGTTTCTGCCTGGGCACATCATCAATGGGGTGTACATGCGTCAGTGCTATTTGACCGCCGTCCTCGGCGCTGAGTAACTCTGTAACAGTGGCAAGATTACCCCATGTTTCTGTCATGAGATGAGAAGCGTACTGACTACTCTCCAGGTTATTGGCCTTGGTTAGCATTGGTCGTTT
>JBFKKS010000138.1:0-6880 GCA_041630955.1 Nevskiales bacterium | reverse complement strand
TGGGTGGCATCGCGGTCATAAAGCCGGTAGCCGCTTTCGGTGCGTGGCGCCGCTGGCAGCAGGCCTTCACGTTCATAGAAACGGATGGTTTCTATCGGTGTGCCGCTGGCTTTTGAAATGCGTCCGATTGTTTGTGTAGACATGTCTGGTTCCGGTTTGTCATCGCGGGGCAGAGTCAAGACTGCCGTGGCGATCAGTTACGCTAAATCGTGTGCCCAGCTGCCTTGCGCGCTCGCAATCAGGGGCGTCCGGATTCAATGATAAACCCTTGAGTCAACTACAGAGTCAAGCCTTGAGTATAGGGTTATGTCGTTGCGGCATGGGCGCACTGGCAAAATTCGCAGCGGCAGTGCTTTTCCCGATCCAGCCACATGAGCAGCGGAGGCAGTAACAGGAAATCCAGCACCAGTGCAAAGGCGAGGGTCATGGCGGTCAGCAAGCCCAGATCAGAATTGAGCTTGAAATCGGACAGGGTCAATACAAAGAACCCACAGGCCAGCACGGTAGTGGTAACCCATAAGGCCTTGCCCACGTGGGTGAAGGTGTAGCGAATGGAATCATGCGTATTGAGGTGGTGATCCAGCTTGGCGCGGTGATACTTGCTCAGTATGTGGACCGTGTCGTCCACGATCAGGCCCAGGCTTGTGGCCGTGATAATGGAAGCCAGTATGCCGATTTCTCCCACCGTCAGGCTCCAGAAGCCAAAGGTCATCAGAATCGGCAGGCTGTTGGGAATAAGGCTGATGATACCTATGCGAAACGATCGCAAGGTCAGAATCAGCGTAATAGAGATCAGCACAAAGGCCAGAGCTGTGCCACGCAGCATGGTGCGGATGTTTCTTTCAGCGAGCCGTGCAAACATCATCACGGTACCGGTGGCCTGCGCCTGCATGTGTGAGGGCAGGTTGGCCCGCATCCATGCGTCTGCCTGATCGACAAAATCCAGAATGCGACTGCGTGGCACGGTGCCAAGGGTCACTGTGAAACGCGTTGCTGATTTCGCACTGTTCATTTGCCGGTTGAGATCCAGTCCGTAGGGCAGGCTGAGTTCGTAGAGCAGCAGATATTGCGCGGCCAGTTCCGGATCTTTGGGCAGGGTATACCAGGCGGGATCATCGCCATGCATGGCCTGGTTAAGCCGCTGCATGATGAAGCTGAAGGCATCCACATGAACCACATCGGGCTGTTGTCTGGCCCACTGGACAAATTTTTCAAGGTTCGCCAGGTAGTCGGGATTGGTGATGCCGCCGTCTTCCCTGGCCCGCAGTGAATACTCGATGCTGTAGGGGCCGGTCAGGTTTTCGGTGATGTAGTCGCTGTTAATACGAAAGGGCAGATCGGGGTCGAACCACTTGATGAACTGGTCATCCAGCTGCAATCGCGGAATGAAGGCGCTCAACAGGGCAGCGACGGCCAGCGTTGACCATAAAACCGGCAGCCTTCGTCTGACGATGAAGCTGCCAAACCAGCGCATGGGATTATGTGTGACAACCCTGGCGGACGGCTTGCGCAGCGGCAACAACAGGATCAGGACAGGAGTCAGCGCCATGGAAAGCGCCCAAGCCGCTGCTACACCCATCGCAGACATGTTGCCAAGATCATGGAACGGCGGTGCGTCGGCAAAGTTCAGGCTGAGAAAGCCGACACCCGTCGTCAGGCTGCTGAGCGAAACCGGTTCGGTATTCAGGTGCAGGCTTTGAACCAGCGCATCTCTCTGGCTGAGGCCTTCACCCATTTGATCAAACACGGTGTACAGGATATGTACTGTATTGGCGACCGCGAGTGTCAGAATGATGGTCGGCGCCAGTGCGGAGGAGGCTGTGATCTTGATGCCCAGCCAGCCGGCGATGCCCATGGCAATGGTGGCTGACAGGACGACAATCATCACGGTAACCAGGGTGCCGTTAAATGATCTCAGGAACAGGAACAGCAGCACGATCATGGTGCCCAGCATCACCGGCGTAAGCGTGCGCAAATCCTGTTGACTGACCGCTACTTCGGTGTAGCTGAATTCGGCGACCCCGCTGACCACAATATGATGATCGGGATAGGCGGCGCTTAAACGTTCGGCCAGTTGGTGGGCTGATTCAACGGATTGCGGCAACTGGTCAGTGTGGTCAGTGCCCGGGAAATTAAGAGTCATGGCGACACCGGTGGTACGACCATCCGGTGAGATCAGGCGATTGACCAGCGCTGGTTGCGAGGTTGCGACGGCCTTCATGCGGGCCAGGTCAGCGGGCGTCAGCGTTGAGACATCCTGTTCGGCCAGTGCCTCAACGACGAGGTCATCGCCCGAGGCTTCCATGTGCTGAAAGTTGACGATGGAGTCCACCCGCAGGGTAAACGGTACCTGCCAGGCGGCGGTGGTAAGTTCCTGCAGGAGTCGCAGGGTGCGCGGGTTGAAAATGTCCGGTGCGTTGCGCGGTGTCACACCGATCAGCATATTATCGGTGCCGGAATAGACTGCCTCGAAGGCCTCGTAGGTCGTGCGCTCCGGGTTGTGCTCGCCAAAATAGACTTTATAGTCGGCCGAGAATCTCAAATGAGGTAGACCCAGACCGGCAAGTACGACGACCAGCAGGCATGCAAAAATGACCGCCCAGCGGTAACGTTCCAGCCAATCCAGGTAGGCCTGAGCCATCGGCGCTCCGCACAAGGTTAACCACAGGCGTCAAACATGACACAGGCCGGTTCGGACGCCTTTGATGTACATCAAGTTGGCGGGCAGGACTATCTGATCAAATAATACTGCTTGACTCTGGAGTCTGCTTTAGGGTTTTAATAGCCGTTATGAACCTCAGAACAATATTGATGATTGCACTTATGCTGTTCCACACCACGCCGGGGTGGGCAATGTCTGTGCCTATGAGTCAATGTCCTGAGGATATGCAGTCGATGTCTGCCGACGGACATGAAATGCATGCAATGATGCAGTCGCAGGCCGAGTCATCAGAGCAACATGATTGCTGTGATGATGAGGTGGATGATTTGGCATGCCAGCTAATTTGTGCGGGTGTTGCCACAGCCATCATGCAGGCAGCTTTCTCGGTTAAAGTGAATGCCCCTGTTGGACAGACGGGAGATGCCGCGTTGGGTCACCGACTGCGGGCGCATACGCTGTCCCTATTACGTCCACCCACGCCCTTGTACTGAAACACTGACTTGATTAGTGGCGGGCGCCGTGCCCGCCTTGGTTTCAGTTCACGGGAGAACCGTGATGGACATATTGCCAATACAGAATCTTGCACGTCCGCTTATCGGGCTCGTGCTGTTGTTTTTCAGCCAAATGCCGATGGCATCGGTGGTGTTGCCTGAGCCACTGGACGCCGACACCCTCGCCGACCTGGTGGTCGAGCGCAATCCGGGCGTGGCAGCACTGGAAGCCGCGTTGCAGGCAGCCAATTCGGCTATCGAACCGGCTGGTGCTCTCGATGATCCGATGTTGTCGTACACGATTGCACCGGAAACCATTGGTTCAGAAATGGGGGACCGGCATAGTGTGGCCTTCTCCCAGGCGCTGCCCTGGCCTGGTGTGCTTGAACAACGCACAGCCATTGCACAGAGTGAACGCGACGCAGCCAGCGAAAGCATGGCTGGCCTGAAATTGCAGGTACGCTCGGCTGCCCTGTCAGCCTACGCCAATTGGTATTTTGTACACCGTTCATTGGCGTTCAATGCAGCGAATCAGCAGCTCATGAGCGAGCTGATCTCGGTGGCTGCCACAACTTACAGTGCCGGGCGTGGGGCGCAGCAGGATGTGGTGGGCGCTCAGTTGCGACAGGTTGAACTGGCACAGGAAGCGTTATTGCTGCAGCGTCAGCGATCCGAGGTGGCAGCACAGTTACGTGGGCTGCTGGCCGTGGATGCTTCGGTGGTGATCCCGCCGCCGGGCAGCGCTGGACAGGCTGTCGACATGCCGGACGAAGCAAGCCTTGTTGCGCAGGCCATGCAGAATAATCCGCGCTTGAAGAGCATGCGACATCAGTTACAGGCCTTTGCGAGTCGTGTGAATCTGGCGGAAAAAGATTTTTATCCGAACTTCAAATTAAATGCGGCCTATCTGGGCACCATGGATCCCCGCGAAAAGCGCAGTCAGCTGGGTGTGGCGATCAATTTGCCGCTGAATCGTAGCAGGCGACGGGCAGAAGTTGATCGGCGTCAGGCAGAGCAGTTGGCCTGGCAGTTCCGTATTGATGATGAGATCGCACTGCTCAGGTCAAGGCTGGGAGAATTGCATGCGCGCTGGCAGCAATCACAACAAACGGTACAACTGCTCCAGGACCAGCTGATTCCCCTGGCTGAACAGAATCTGTCGGCTACACGGTCGGATTACGGTTCGGGCAATGGTGACTTTCGCGCGGTCATTGACGCGGAAACGCGCTTACTGAAAACCGAAACCATGCTTGCTCGCAGCCAGGCGGACAGGTGGGTCGCCCAGGCCGAGATTGAACGACTGGCAGGTGGCAGGCTGGGGAATAATCATGAGTAACTTCAAAAGTGTGAATCTGTTGGCATTGCTCGTTGTGCTTGCGGTGGGTGTGCTGGCCGGCTGGTTGCTATCGGGCCATCCGCCGACATCGACAACTGCGCATGAAGATATGGCTTCCCACGGGGAACCGGAAAAGAAGCCACTGTATTGGGTCGCGCCGATGGACCCGAACTTCAGGCGCGACAAGCCGGGCAAGTCACCCATGGGAATGGATCTCGTACCGGTCTACGAAGATGCGTCTGCGGAGAAAAGCGGGCCGGGCATCAGCATTGACCCGGCGATTGTCGCCAACCTGGGCATGAGGACGGCGGTTGCCAGGTCGGGACAACTGGTGCCACGCATCGAGACCGTGGGTTATGTGGAATATGACGAACGCGGCATGACCATGGTGCATACACGGGCCGAAGGCTGGATAGAGCGCCTGCGGGTGTCTGCCGAAGGTGACCCCGTGAAAAAAGGCCAGCCGTTATTTGACCTGTTTTCCCCCAAGCTGGTCTCGGCCCAGCAGGAGTACCTGACGGCACTGAAGAGTGGTAATGACTTGTTGACCAAGGCTGCTCGCGAGCGGCTGAAGTCGCTGGGTCTGAGTGATAGCGCCCGGGCCCGCCTGGAACGTGATCATGAAGTACAGGAACGAATCGTGCAGTACTCGCCGCAGTCCGGTGTGGTGGAAACGCTGGCGGTACGGGAAGGCATGTTTGTGATGCCCGGTACCCATACGTTGACACTGGCCAATCTCGATACAGCATGGGTGCAGGTCGAGATTTTTGAGCGGGATGCCGGACAGGTACAAAAAGGCCAGCAGGCATTGGCACGACTGGACGCTTACCCGGGAGAAGTCTGGGAAGGCCAAGTGGATTATGTCTATCCGGAAGTGAACCCGACCACGCGGACGGTGCGGGTGCGCCTGGCCTTTCCGAATACCCAACTGCGTTTGAAGCCCAACATGTTTGCGCGGGTGGAAGTAGAAACCCAGGCCCGTCCGTCAGCAGTCCTGGTGCCCAGCGCAGCGGTGATCAGAAGTGGTACGGGCTCTCGGGTCGTCGTGGCGCATCCGGACAACCGCTTCGAAGTGCTCCCAGTGCAGCTGGGCATGGAATCCGGTGGTCAGGTTGAGGTTTTGGCGGGAATAGATGCTGGCACTGTGGTGGTGACCTCGGCGCAGTTCCTGATTGACTCGGAGGCCAATATTGGGGCCGAGTCCACCCGCATGACCACTCCGGATGCCATGACCGATAAAATGGAAATGCAGCCATGATTGCGGCAGTCATACGCTGGTCCCTGGTGAATCGGGGCATGGTGCTGCTGGCTACTCTGGTCATCGTGGTCGCCGGCTGGATGGCGTATCGGGATACACCGGTCGACGCCATTCCTGACCTGTCTGACGTACAGGTGATTATCAAGACCAGCTACCCAGGCCAGGCGCCGCAGGTGGTCGAGGATCAGGTGACCTACCCGCTGACCACGGCGATGTTGTCCGTGCCCGGCGCGAGTACCGTGCGTGGCTACTCCTTTTTCGGTGATTCCTATGTCTACATCCTGTTCGAGGATGGTACGGATCTGTACTGGGCGCGTTCGCGGGTGCTTGAATATCTCAACCAGGTAGTGGGCCGGCTGCCACCGGAAGCCAAACCGGCCCTGGGGCCGGATGCTACCGGTGTAGGCTGGATATTCGAATATGCGCTGACTGACCCGACGGGGCAACATGACCTGTCCGAACTGACCAGCCTGCAGAACTGGTTCCTGAAATTTGAGTTACAGACCGTTCCCGGTGTGGCCGAGGTGGCGACGGTCGGTGGCATGGTCAAGCAGTATCAGGTGGTGGTCGATCCGGATAGGTTACGTGCCTATCGCCTGTCAATTGAGGATATTCGCAAAGCGATTACGCGGGGTAATCAGGAAAGTGGCGGGGCCATTATCGAGTTGGCCGAAGCCGAATATATGGTACGGGCCACGGGCTACCTGAAGGGGATCGATGATCTGAAAGCCGTGCCGGTCAAGCTGCATGATCGCGGCGTGCCGGTACGTCTGGGCGATGTGGCGGATGTGCGGCTAGGCCCACAGCTGCGGCGGGGTATTGCCGAGCTGGACGGCGAGGGCGAAGTGGTGGGCGGCATTATCGTCATGCGCTTTGGCGAAAATGCCAAACGCACGATCAATGCCGTCAAGGCCAAGCTGGAAACACTGCGCGCAAGCCTGCCGCCTGGGGTGCAGATTGTGCCGACCTACGACCGTTCCGTACTGATCCAGAAGGCTGTCGATAACCTGCATGAAAAGCTGCTGCAAGAAATCCTGGTGGTGGCAATTGTGTGTGCCATTTTCCTGGTTCATCTGCGCTCTGCGCTGGTGGCCGTCATTTCATTGCCATTGGGGATTCTGGTCGCTTTCATG
>JBFKKS010000137.1:0-6957 GCA_041630955.1 Nevskiales bacterium | reverse complement strand
TTTTGGGTCATTGTCGGGAAAGTGCTTGCCAATATCACCTTGCGCTGCCGCGCCAAGCATCGCGTCACAAAGTGCATGTATCAGCACGTCACCGTCTGAATGGGCTACTACGCCATACTCACAATCGATACGCATGCCACCGAGCATGACGTGATCTCCCTGACCGAAGCGGTGTACGTCAAACCCATGACCTATGCGCATCCGCTAACCCCTGTTGTGCCTGGAGAGAATAAATTCGGCCAGGGGCAGGTCCTCTGCCGTTGTCAATTTGATATTGCTCGGATTGCCCTCTACTACACGTGGAAGCTGTGCCAAGCGTTCCATTGCCATCGATTCATCGGTCACTGCTACCCCACTGCCCAGCGCTGATTCAAGTGCTTCTCGCAACAAGCCCAGTCGAAACATCTGTGGTGTCTGTGCATGCCAAACCTGCGCACGATCGAGGGTATTGCATACAACACCATGTTCGACTTGCTTCAAGGTATCACGCGCCGGAAGGCCCAAAATGCCACCGACCGCATGATCACCAACCTCAACTATCAAGCGTCCGAGTTCAGCAGGTGTCAGGCAGGGCCGCGCCGCATCATGTACAAGCACCCAGTCATTCCCGTTCGCTTCGTCAGGCGTATTTCCAAGCAAGGCGAGCAGGCCAGAAAGGACAGAATCGGCACGCTCGGCACCGCCGACAGCAGTAATAAGAGGTTTGTCCGTTTTGAAGTTAAGACGGGCCCAATGCTCGTCATTTTCTTTCAGCACGACCACTATTCCGGCTATCGATGGGTGTTGTCCGAAACAATACAGGCTATGTTCAATAACAGCTTGACCTGCGAGAGTCATGTACTGCTTGGGCAGTTTCGCAGCCATTCGACTACCCACACCTGCCGCCACGATCAGTGCCCAGTACCTGGGAGCTGCGGCTGTGGCTGTGGCTGAATCCATGTCGTCACATATACGCGTCATTCTTCAGCTGGGCTAGAAGACCGTGCCTGGTTGCGCTGTTGCTCGTCCTGCGGCTCAACTATCAGGAAAAAGTCTTCCTTTCGTTTGACCATACCCAAGTCATTACGTGCGCGCTCTTCCATTGCCTCGACACCTGTTTTGAGGCTGATAATTTCAGCCTCCAGTGCCTGGTTGCGTGTACGCAGCGATGCATTATCCGCTTTAATCGCTTCAATCTCCCCGCGCAGACGAGCAACTTCAGCCCATCCGCCCTCGCCAACCCAAAGACGATACTGCATACCTGCCAGCAGCAATAAGAGAAAAAGGAGGAGTAAGCGGAACACGAATGCCTAGGACCGGGTTACCAGCCTATTGTCCGAACGGGAAGGCGGCCATGCCTGGATAACTGGCGCGACTGCCTAATTCATCTTCTATTCGTAACAGCTGGTTGTACTTGGCAATACGATCAGATCGGCACAGTGAACCCGTTTTGATCTGTGTCGCCGTGGTAGCAACCGCAATGTCGGCAATCGTGGCATCCTCTGTTTCGCCTGATCGATGCGAAACAACTGCCGTGTAGCCGGCCGCATCGGCCATGCGAATGGCTTCCAGCGTTTCTGTCAGTGTCCCAATCTGGTTCACCTTAATGAGGATTGAGTTGCCAATACCCTTATCGATGCCCTCCTGAAGGATCTTGGGATTGGTTACAAACAAGTCATCGCCGACGAGCTGAATTTTCTTTCCCAAACGCTCAGTAAGCGTGGCCCAACCATCCCAGTCGTCCTCTGCCATACCGTCTTCTATAGTGATGATCGGATACCCATCAACCAGCTCTGCCAGATAATCGACAAATTCAGACGAATCGAAGGCCTTGCCCTCACCATCCAGAACATACTTGCCATTCTTGTGAAACTCGGAGCTGGCCACATCCAGGCCTAGCTGAATATCACTCCCCAGCTTGTAGCCGGCTTTCTCTACAGCCTCGCCAATCACCTCCAGTGCGACTGCATTGCTGGGCAGGTTGGGAGCAAATCCGCCCTCGTCACCGACAGCCGTATTCAGGCCGCGGGCATTCAGGACTTTTTTCAGTGCATGGAAGACTTCCGCGCCGTAGCGCAGTGCCTCGGTAAAGCTGGGCGCCGACACCGGCAGGATCATGAATTCCTGTACATCGATGTTGTTATCTGCATGTGCGCCACCATTGAGGATATTCATCATCGGCACGGGCATTTGGGTAGCCGCGTCGCCACCAAGGTGACGATACAAGGGCACACCGGCCGCCACTGCGGCGGCTTGCGCGTTTGCCAGGGAGACGGCCAGCAAAGCATTGGCACCCAGACGGCCCTTGTTTTCCGTGCCATCCAGCTCGATCATACGACTGTCCAGACCGGCCTGATCGTTGGCATCAAAGCCCTTCAGCGCTTGCGCCAATTCCCCGTTTACATTCCCAACAGCCTTGAGCACGCCCTTGCCTAGGTAACGCGAAGAATCACCATCGCGAAGCTCGACCGCTTCACGCTTGCCGGTCGACGCACCGGAGGGCACCAAAGCGCGCCCCCACTCCCCAGACTCCAGCGTCACCACGGCCTCCACAGTGGGGTTGCCACGTGAATCCATTACTTCTAAACCACGAATTGACTTGATTGCAGGCATAGTATGATAATGTCCAAATAATATTAAAATACAAAGGATTAGATATGGTACTAAATCTGATCTCTGAACTCTTCTTCAGCCATCGGTTGCCCCTTGACCGCCTCATCCAGCACCTTGAGGTGTGTCAGCAAAGGCTCTATCAGCGCCAATGGCCATGAGTTTGGCCCATCACAGAGCGCCTCATCCGGGTTCGGATGCGTTTCCATGAACAGACCCGACACCCCGGCACCCACTGCTGCGCGAGCCAGCACTGGAATGAATTCACGTTGACCACCTGATTTGTTGCCCTGCCCCCCTGGTAACTGCACCGAATGAGTGCAGTCAAATACGACTGGCGCAAATGCACGCATGGCGGCCAGGCCCCGCATATCCGTGACCAGGTTGTTATAGCCGAATGAAAACCCACGTTCACAGAGCATGATCTGTTGATTGCCTGTCTCGTGCGCCTTGTCGATTACATTGCCCATCTCCCAGGGGGACATGAACTGGCCTTTCTTGAGGTTTACCGGCAGCCCCATACGAGCAACGTTATGAATAAAATTGGTCTGTCGACACAGGAAAGCAGGCGTCTGGACCACATCTATGACTTCAGCCACCTGGTCGAGGGGAGTATCTTCATGCACATCTGTAAGCACATTGACGCCGATCTGGCGCTTTACCTCACTCAGTATTCGCAGACCCTCTTCGACGCCCGGCCCGCGGTAACTTTTACCTGATGACCGATTGGCCTTATCAAAGGAACCCTTAAAAACATAGGGGATGCCAAGCTTTTCTGTTACTTCCTTGAGGCGCCCTGCCGTATCCAGACACATCTGCTCACTTTCGAGCGTATCGGGCCCTGCGATGAGAAAAAAAGGCTTATCCAGCCCGACTTCAAAATCACATACTTTCACAGTACTACCTCAGGCTGCCTGGCGCTGCTGCCCGAAGGCGCGTGCGGCAGCAATAAAACCGGTGAACAGAGGATGACCGTCACGCGGCGTGGAATTGAACTCGGGATGAAACTGACAACCTATAAACCAGGGGTGGTCGGCAAGCTCCACTATTTCTACCAACTGATCCTGTTCGGATTCACCGGAAAAGATCAGGCCGTTACTCGCTAACTGCTCGCGGTAGTGGTTGTTGAATTCGTAACGATGTCTGTGTCGCTCCGAGATTTCATCAGCGCCATATATCTCGTGGACGCGGCTGCCCGGCAGCAAGGTACAGGACTGTGCTCCCAGCCGCATGGTACCGCCCATATCGACATCAGCATCGCGCTGCTCAACCCGACCATCTGCTGTATGCCATTCGGTTACCAGGGCGATAATCGGGTGTGGCGTATTCGCATTGAATTCGGTGCTGTGCGCATTCTCCAGTCCGGCAACGTGACGTGCGAATTCCACGGTCGCCAGCTGCATCCCCAGGCAAATTCCCAGATAGGGAATTTTGTTTTCCCGGGCAAAACGGACAGCGGCAATCTTGCCTTCAA
This sequence comes from Nevskiales bacterium, assembly GCA_041630955.1. GTDB lineage: Bacteria > Pseudomonadota > Gammaproteobacteria > Nevskiales > CAJXLF01 > JBFKKS01. The sequence goes on along the minus strand of JBFKKS010000137.1, from coordinate 2,894 downwards.
TACCACGCTCCCCGAAACCACCCGGCACCAGGATCGCATCCATGTTCTTGAGCAGCCCAACGCCTTCTGTTTCCAGACGCTCGGAGTCAAGGTAGTGAATATTCACCCGCGTAGCGGTATGGATACCAGCGTGACTAAGGGCCTCGTTCAAGGACTTGTATGCATCCACCAGGTCGACATATTTGCCAACCATTGCGACATTCACCTCGAAGTCCTGGTTGCGGCGCGCTTCCACAACGGCCCGCCATTCGTGCAGGTCTGCATCCTGAACATCGAGAGCAAAGTGATGTACTACCAGATCATCGAGACCCTGCTGATGCAGCCACATGGGAATACGATAAATATCGTCCACATCGACAGCTGAAATGACGGCCTTCTCGCGCACATTTGTAAACAAGGCGATTTTCTTGCGTTCCCCATCCGGCAGGGTTCGATCTGTGCGGCAGATCAGGATGTCGGGCTGGATACCGATGGAGCGTAATTCCTTGACCGAGTGCTGGGTCGGCTTGGTCTTCATTTCTCCAGAAGAAGAAATATAGGGAACCAGGGTCAGGTGCATGTAAAGCGCCCGCCGATATCCCAGTTCGGCTCCAAACTGGCGGATCGCCTCAAGAAACGGCAATGACTCAATATCGCCTACCGTGCCGCCGATTTCGACGATACAGATATCCAGCCCCTCACCACCTCTACGGATACTGGCCTGTATTTCATCGGTGATATGTGGGATCACCTGAACTGTGCCACCAAGATAATCGCCGCGGCGTTCCTTGTTGATCACATTGCTGTAGATCTGGCCAGTCGTGAAATTAGAGTCGCGGTTGGTGCGACGCCGCAAAAAACGCTCGTAATGCCCCAGGTCCAAATCAGTCTCGGCGCCATCGTCAGTCACATACACTTCACCATGCTGGAACGGGCTCATGGTGCCTGCGTCCACATTCAGGTATGGGTCCAGCTTTATCATGCCGACCTTGAGGCCGCGTGCCTCCAGAATAGCTGCCAGAGAAGCTGCAGCAATGCCCTTACCCAAGGACGACACGACGCCGCCGGTGACAAAGATATAACGCGTGTCGCTCATATTGCCTGCTGGCCCTGTTTCCTGTGGTTCATGTCCCGCTTTACGCCAGATCATGTCCCATGCGGTAGATGTTTCCCTGGCGCGGTGCTGCGCCCCCAATCAACTGGCAGAAGCAAACCGATTCTAGCCAATCTTCGTTGTCCAACCTTTTGGCGCATCCAGCCATCGCAGGCCAAACAAACCGTCACTGCCCTTGCCTGGCAACGTATCCTCCGACATGTTGGGCAAATCTTCACTTACCCAACGATCGGCCACCGCCACCAATTGTTGCCCATGATATATGAGCGGCATACGCCTGCGCACCCATGGTGGGACGGCTGCCCCCTGTAACAGCTGCTTGAGAGTGCGGTGATGTGCGCTTCCCCGTGGTTTTATGCGCTCACCGCCACTAGCAAAGCGTACCTGATAGCGTCCCACGGGCAAGCGAAAATGGTTTTCCTGGTGAATGCTCTGTAAGCGTCCGCAGCCCGGGGGCAATTGAAGTTCCTGTTCTTTACCGGCAGACAAATGCCAGTCAAGACAGACATCAACAGGCGCAGCTGCCAAGACCGGCATCAGGAATAACATATCCCGGTAGCGGCGCAATTCGTACTGAGCCAATTGAATCCTTGGCTGTGCATCAGCGCTTGGGGTCAGCATATCCTGCTCGATGCGCTTGATCTGGGCAGTGGATGGTGGCGGCAGACCCCGGCTGCGAAGCCAGTAACGCATCAAGTTACGGCATCGCTCAGAAGACAGCCCACGCAGGGCTTCAACCGATAAGACGTCCTCGCCGATTGCCGCCTGGCTCGCATCCAGAATAGCCAACTCATCCAGCAGGGTGGTTGCCTCTCCCATATGTGCCGCAGTACGTGCCAGGACCCCATCCAGCCCAGGCCATCGCTCCCGCAAAAGCGGCAGCAGCTTATTGCGCAAGTAGTTCCGATCCTGCCCGATATCATGGTTGCTGGGGTCTTCAACCCATTGCAAGTCTTGTTCAGCGGCATAGGACTCTAGCTCAGCACGTGTGATCGCCAATAGAGGCCGCAGCAACCAGCCTGGTTTGAATTCCGTAATGGCTGGCATTGCAGCCATGCCAGCAACACCACCGCCACGGAAAAGCTGGAGCATGAGCGTCTCGGCCTGATCCTGCTGGTGTTGTGCGAGCATCAGAACATCACCTGCCGACATTGCTTCCCGTAACGCCGCGTAACGGGCTTCTCGCGCTGCGGCCTCGATGCCCAGGTCCGCTGCCGATGTTACCGCTACCCGACAAAGCTGGTACTGGACACCCATCCGCTCAGACATCCGGGCACAGTGCTCTGCCCAGTCTTCTGCCTGGGCCTGCAGTCCGTGATGCACATGCACTGCCCTGATGCGTGGTAATAGCCCAGGAATCTGTACCAGGCGATGTAGCAGTACCGTTGAGTCCAGTCCGCCACTAAAACCCACTACCCGGGCACTTTTGTTTCGTTGTTCCGCCTTAAACCAGGACAGTAGCTGTGCATCCAGGTCATGTAGTGAATGCGGGGCATGCCACATCCGCTAACTACTCCTTATAGCGGCCGTACCGCATCAGGCGTTCATAGCGCAGTTCAACGAGCTGACCGGTAGAAACCTGAGACAGTCGATCGAGATTGGCCAGCAAGCGATTCTTGATGGTCGCGGCTACCGCTGAGGGGTCACGATGAGCTCCCCCGAGCGGTTCTGGGAGGATTTCGTCAATCAGGCCCAGCTCATAGAGCTTGTCGGAGGTAATGCGCATGGCCTCGGCAGCCTCTTGGGCCTTGTCTGCACTTTTCCACAAGATGGAGGCGCAACCTTCAGGTGATATGACCGA
>JBFKKS010000136.1:0-6976 GCA_041630955.1 Nevskiales bacterium | reverse complement strand
GCCGCATCCGAGCCGGCAGTGGGCTCGGTCAGGCCAAAGCAGGGGACGAATTCACCGGTGGCCAGCTTGGGCAGGTAATGCTTTTGCTGGGCCTCGGTGCCGTAGTGTTGAAGCAGCTCTGCCGCACCCAGTGAGTTGGGGATTACCACCATGGTGCCAACACTCGGGCAGTACGGGCTTATCTTGCCCATGATCGCAGCACGGGCTGAAGGAGAGAAGCCGAGGCCTCCCCACTTCTTGTCGATAATCATGCCCATGAACCCCTGGTCCTTGATGAACTGGAATATTTCATCAGGCACCTGGCCCGTACGACTGATCATCCAGGGGTCGACCATGCGGCAGAGCTCTTCGGTCGGGCCGTCCAGAAAGGCTTGCTCTTCCTCGGTTAGCTGTGCATATCCCTCGGCCATCATCTTTTTCCAGTTCGGGTTGCCGCGAAAGAATTCGCCGTCTACCCAGACATCACCGGATTCCAGTGCAAGCCGCTCGGTATCAGAAATCTTGGGCAGCATGCCGCCCTTTTTCATGGTTTTCAGTAAGGCTCCAAACATGATTTTCTCCTGCAGGAGTGAAAGTTGATAATGGCTGTAAAGTTGTGGTCCGCAGTACGGTAGAGAGTCCGTATCGACTCCATACGCACGCGTACGGTGAGTAAAATCTAAGCCAAATGAAACAGAAAAGCAAACTTTCCGGAATGTGGTATTACCTTGCTGAACGATGCGACAATAGTGTTCAGGCTCTGCCCTGCGAGTCAGGCAAGCTGCTAAACTGATCGGTAATAATCCTTACCACTGCTAGGGCTCTCTCCATGGATGATGAGGACGATAACAAGACGCGCGAATTGCGCTCACTGGCCAAGCTGGCCCCGTCGACACGCGCGCGCATAGAAACGGCGGTGCTCGACACTTTTGCAGGTCGCGAATTCCAGAAGGTTAGTCTGATCGAGATTGCACGCAGTGCGAATGTGAGCCTGCAGACTATCTACAAGTATTACGGGGACAAGGAGACGCTGCTGTTCTCAAGCCTGGATACCTGGCTCAGTCGACTGGCCAAGCGCATGACGGACCATTTGCAGGGCATTGATGATTACAAGGAGCGCTTTCGTAAGGTTTTTTGGGTAGCCCTGGAGTTCTTTCAGAAGAATCCGGATGTGGCGCTGCTGATCATGAGTTCGGTCTATCTGAATACCTGGCGCAAGTACGATACCTTTCGGCAACCTGAGTTTTTTAACCTGTTCATGCAGGTGATTCGTGAGGGCCGTGAGCAGGGCGTGCTTAACAACGAGGTTGATGATCATTACATCGTGGATTTCGTGCTGGGCACCTGCAGTCGCCTGATCACCATGTGGATTATCCGTGGTCAGCAGGACAAACTGACGGCTGATGCAGACCCCCTGTTTGAAATGTTATGGCGGGCCATCGCCAACCCGGATCGAACCTGAACTCAGTCCTGAGGCTCGACTAGTCCAACAGACTCGCCAGTAATGCTCCGCTGATGTTCTGGCGGTTGGGTTCATGAAACAGCGCCCGGGCACGTTCGATCTCGCCCGAGTAACGCTCGGGACGGGTCAGGCACTCCGCTAATGCCGGTTCAAGGGCCTCAAAGCTTTGCACCAATGGTCCCGGAAAAACAGTCTCGAGCGGATACAGAAAGCCACGCGAATATTCCGCCAGATCCGGGCAGTAGGATATCGAAGGCCTGCCGGTGAGGCAGAAGTCCAGGCAGGTGCTTGAGTAATCGGTCATGAGCACATCTGCCGCCCTGAGTAGCACCTGTACCTCGGGGTAGATCAGGCTGCTGCAATCAATATAGCCGAGTCCGGCATCCAAACCCTTTACACGTCCCTCGCTGACCGGGTGCAGGCGCATGCCAAGAACGGCATTATGCCTGCCAAGCTGGGTGACCAGCATGCCTATTTCCGTCACGCTCAGCGGTAGCACATCCTTCTGCTTGTCCCGGAACGTAGGGGTGTATAGCACGAGTTTTCGGCCCTGCTTTTGTGCCTCGATGTTCGATAGTTGTTCCTGCAGGTCGGGGGGCAGGGGCAGGTTCGGGTTGAGCCAGTCATTCCGGGGTAGACCCGAATTCAACACTTTTTCGGGCGGCATCTGAAAGCAGGCGCTCATGACAACCCGATCATGGCTTGAGGAGGCAATCAGATAGTCATGGTTGCTCAGCTGGCTGGCCGAGAAAGACCGTTTCACTACCTTCCCATGCTTTAATTTTTCACGAGTCTGGAATACGCCTATCTTCTTGATTGGTATGCCATGCCACAGATTGACCTTGCAATTCGGTAATCCGAAATCCTTGTATTCCTCCAGAAACACGAACCAGGCCCTGAGCAGCTTGATCAGATTGGCTGTCGATGGTCGCTGGTCGATAATTTCAATCGGCACAGAGCGGCTGTGGTCGTAACTGGCCTTGATGCGCTGGCTGTCCGTTGTACCCGCATTGAGGATCAGGATATGGCCGACAGCTGGATTGCTGGCAGCAGCGTCGCACATCGCCTTGAGGTTGCCGCCCCATGGTTTGCCGGGCTCGACCAGGAAACACAGGTGGTCGCGGCGGCGCACGCAAAGGTGTATTAACCGGGCCAGGGGATAAAGCACAGGGGAGATAGACATCAGCTTATTCCTGGTTTGTCAGGCATTCAGTGCGGCCGGGTTGAAAACGTTCGCCTGACGGAGTTGCAGGAAATGACTGATGTCGATCAACGCATCGACCACCTGCGCCTGCTCGGCGGTGGTAAGGATCGTCTCGAACTTGTTTTCAGGCGGCTTGATGGCGGATTTCACACCCTGTTTCCAGCGTTCTTCCTCGCTGAAAATCCGGTTGTAGGCTGCCCCCGATTCCGCAGCGGTATTGTTCTTATTGTTTAGCCCCAGAAAGCGGAATATCTCATGAATTGCCCGCTCAGGCTGGGCAATGAAGGAATCGTAATAAACGAAGAAGTGATTGGGTTTGCCGAGATGCATGAATTGGCAACGCATCGCGTTATTCCAGCGGTTGATGCATTTCTCCAAGTCATCTTTGAAGGAATGATCGCCGCCCTCGTATTTCCGGGCGGCATCAATATTTGAGGCGACCACGTCCTTTCCTGGGCGGATGATATGCACGAATAAGGCATCAGGTATGTAGTGTTCGATTTCAGGCAGGTAGTAGGTGTGTACAGGGGATTTTTCCAGCCACGCATCGGCACCCAGCCGGATGGCCTCTCCGTCAAGCAGAGTCAACAGATCGTCGACTGCCCCTCGCACCATAAAGCGGGAATGAAAGCGCTGTTCGTCAATCCCCAGGTGGTTGGCTAACTGCCGCACTGCGCCCAGCGCGTATTTGGAGCGAGGGTAGGCGACACCGAGATATTTGCGAAAGGCGGCCTTGAGGATATCCGCTTCTGTGAGCTTGCCCTTGCCGTAGGTGCGTTGACGTATAAGGCCGAATAACGAGCCAAAATAGCCGGTTTCCGGAAACGAGGCGATGTTACCCGCGTCCGACAGGCGGCTTTGCATAAGGGTCGTACCCGAACGAGTGGCGCCGATCAGAAAGATACGTTTGTGCATTAAACCGAAGCCCTGCGGTTGGTCATTTTTATAAGTGCGTCTCTAGAGGATTTTGCCATGCCTGTTGATCTGGATGCCGGGGGTTCAGCGCATATTCGCGCGATTGCATCTTAGCGTCTTGTTGGGCATCAGCAAAACGCAGTCAAGGCTGGCTCCCGGGCACAGGGTTCTTATACCGTGTTATCAGTGCGCAAACGGCTAGCTTGCCCGGAAACAGGGACCGGCAATAACGAAACGTCGAGCAGCGGCAGGTAGTGGCTTGCGTTAGCTAGTGGCGGAAATGCCGCATGCCGGTGTAAACCATGGCCATACCGGCTTCATCGGCAGCAGCGATGACTTCTTCATCGCGGATGGATCCGCCCGGCTGGATGACCGCTCTGATGCCGGCTTTGGCAGCGGCATCAATGCCATCGCGAAACGGAAAGAAAGCGTCTGAGGCCATTACCGAACCAGCAACTTCAAGGCCGGCGTGGGCAGCCTTGATGCCGGCGATACGTGCGCTGTCGATGCGACTCATCTGCCCTGCACCAACGCCAATAGTCTGGGCATCACGAGCGTAGACAATGGCGTTGGATTTCACGGCCTTGGCGACCCGCCAGGCAAATAGCAGATCCGTTATTTCCTGTGCATCCGGTTTGCGCTGGCTAACGATTTTCAATTCATCGCGCCCTATGCAACCCTGGTCAAGATCCTGTACCAGCAGCCCGCCACCCACGCGCTTCAGGTCGTAATCAGCCGGCGCATTACCAGGCCACTCTCCGCTGCTTAGTACGCGTACATTCCCCTTGGCGGCGAGCACTTCACGGGCCTCGGCATCGATACTGGGAGCGATAATGACTTCGACAAACTGCTGGTCGATGATTGCTTGTGCCGTGTCGGCATCAAGTGCGCCATTGAAGGCAATAATGCCCCCAAACGAGGAGGTGGGGTCGGTGGCAAAGGCGCGCTCGTAGGCTTGCATGAGGTTGTCGCCCAGGGCCACGCCGCAGGGATTCGCGTGTTTGACAATCACGCAGGCAGGCGCCTCGCTGAAGGTTTTGACACATTCCAGCGCTGCATCCGTATCAGCGATGTTGTTATAAGACAGTTCTTTGCCCTGCAACTGGGTAGCGGTGGCAATGCTTCCGGCCCTGGGTGAGTCCTCTATATAAAAGGCAGCTGCCTGGTGCGGGTTCTCACCGTAGCGCATGTCCTGGCGTTTGATGAACTGCAGGTTGATGCTATGACCGAAGCGGGCCTCACTGCCGTCTTCCTGCTTGGCACCCAGATAGTTGGCGATCGCGCCATCGTAGGCCGCAGTGTGTTCAAAACATTTCATGGCCAGCTCACGACGCAGGCTGTCGCTTACACCGCCCTGTTGGGCAATCGATTCGAGTACAGGCGCATAGTCTTCCGGGTTCACGATCACGGTGACAAAAGCATGGTTCTTGGCAGCGGCGCGCAGCATGGTCGGACCGCCAATATCAATGTTCTCTATGGCCTCCTCGAAGCCGCAGTCTGGTTTGGCAATGGTCGCCTGGAAGGGGTACAGATTGACCACGACAAGGTCGATGGCATCAATACCGTGTTCTGCCATGACGGCGTCATCCAGTCCGCGTCGTGCCAGGATGCCGCCGTGAATCTTGGGGTGCAAGGTCTTGACGCGGCCATCCATGATTTCCGGTGAACCGGTATGGGCAGATACTTCCTTCACGGGTATACCGGCCTTGCTCAATAATTTGGCCGTGCCACCGGTGGAGAGTATTTCTACCCCTTGTTCGTGCAGGGCACGGGCCAGAGTCTCGATGCCGGATTTGTCAGAAACGCTTAATAGCGCGCGTCGAATGGGTTGCATAGGTTAAAGACCCAGATGAGGAGCTAGAGGATAGTGTTGCAGGTTAAAGCTTGTAACCGTGAACTTGCCACTACTGCGACAGATGGCAATCAGGCCTGAATATCGTATTGCTTGAGTTTCTTGCGCAGTGTGCCGCGGTTAATACCCAGCACTTCAGAGGCGCGAGACTGATTCATGTCACAGTAATCCAGTACGGAACGTAACAAGGGAGCTTCTACCTGCTCCATGACCATGCGGTACAGATCGGTAGGCTGGTGTCCATTGAGGGCCTGAAAATACTCATCGATACTGTCCTGTACGTGATCGCTTAACACACGTTTACTGGCGACCTGCCCGTTATGCTTTGCGGGTGGCTTGCCATTTAGCTTGATGAGTTTGTTCGTTGTGTTCGGTGTCATTGAGCTGGGTGACGCAGCTTGCGACTCAGACTGTTGAAGGACTGGCCGAGCATCATAGCGCCATTTTTCAAAGGGGGTAAAGCTCAACACAAAAGTTGCGCTCAAGACGTCCTTTTGCCCGCCAGCAAGCACCACGTGTCATGCTTAAAAACTGTTTGTAGAGCAACGTCTTGTGCGTAGGCGCTAGTCACATTTGTTACCTGTGAATCGAGAAGTCCGGCTAGCACCAGTTGCCCGTTTTTGCGCAAATGGGCACTTAATTCAGGTGCCAGTTGTACCAGTGGCCCGGCTAAAATATTGGCCAGAATGAGGTCGGCCTGTACTTCGCTTGGCAGATTCTGGGGCAGACAGGTTTCAATATTTGCATTGACATGGTTGATGCGGGCATTACTGCGCGTCGCTTCGAGTGCCTGGGGGTCAATGTCGACTGCCCAGACTTTGCGAGCGCCAAGCAAGGCAGCGGCAACAGCGAGAATACCCGAGCCGCAACCGAAGTCGATGACGGTGCTGCCCTGCAGGCTGGGGCGGTTCTCAGCCTGATCGAGCCAGCGCAGGCAAAGGGCCGTGGTTGGGTGGGTGCCTGTGCCAAATGCCATGCCCGGGTCGAGCTTTACAACGATGGCATCGGCCTGATCGACCACATGGTGTGAGGGGCAGATCCAAAGTCTTTCACCACATTGTATGGGCTGAAAGTGCGCCATCCACTCCCGTACCCAGGCACGGTCCTGGATCAGTTCGCTCTCAATGCTGTTCAGGGTCTCCTGATCCAGCAGAGCGGACAAGCAAGCCTGTACTGTCTCAACGGGCCTTTCGCCGTCAAACAATCCGGTGACACGCACTTCATCCCATATTGGGGTTTCGCCGGGCAAGGGTTCAAGCAGGGGTTGATCGGCGGCATCGCGGAGTGTCACGGCCAGCGCCCCGGCTTCCAGAAGCGCATCTTCAGCCACTTCCGGTTGACCGGTGGTGAGTGTGACCTGCAGCCAGTGCTGAGGCGGGGGTGTATTAGCCGCCGTTCCGCTCCGTCTTGGGCTTGCCGCTGGACAGCATCTTTTCGAGGTAATGAATGTTTACACCGCCCTTGATAAAGCCTGGGTCCAGCATGATGCGCTGGTGCAGGGGAATGTTGGTCTTGATGCCATCAATGACCATTTCGGAAAGGGCCGTGCGCATGCGTGCCATGG
>JBFKKS010000135.1:0-6993 GCA_041630955.1 Nevskiales bacterium | reverse complement strand
GCCCCGAAGTGCCGGGCTATATCAACCGCCTCAGCGACCTGCTGTTCCAGATGGCGCGCTACGAGAATTTGAAGAAGGGCGTAGCCGATATTCCCTGGGATTCAGGCCGCTAATCTTTAGCCATGAGCGGCACAACCAGCCGTTCGCCTTCAACTTCCCCGTACCAGGCACGAATGCCATAGGCCTGTTGCAGTGGTGCGGGTGCCAGTACCGATTCCGGCGCACCCTGGGCAATCACGCGCCCCTCGTTAAGCAGGGTCAGCTGATCGCAGAAGCGCGCAGCGAGGTTAAGATCATGCAGCACCACGACCACTGTGCCCCCAGCGCTTGCACGCGCTTTTAAGAGTGCCATGACTTGCAGTTGATGCGACGGGTCGAGCCCTGCGACGGGCTCATCGGCGAGCAGGATTTCGGCACCGGTTGCCAGGCTGCGGGCCAATAGCACCCGCGCGCGTTCGCCACCAGACAGGCTGTTGATGGGGCGGTCAGCCAGATGCAGGACATCGGCCTCGCGTAATGCGGCCTCGATACGTTCTGCATCGTGAGCGGGTACGCTGCGCCAGGGCGCACGGTGTGGCAGTCGTCCGAGCGCGACCACCTCGCGGGCGAGTAAAGGCCAGTGGCATTCCGTACCCTGCGGCAGATAGGCGAGCTGTCGGGCGCGGCGACTGGCTGGGATGCTGTCGAGTGGCTGGTCACTGAGTTGTACCTGTCCAGCATCTACCGTTTGCAGTCCTGCCAATGCCCGCAGCAGGGTGGTCTTGCCGGCCCCGTTGGGACCGAGCAGGCCATGTACCTGGGTAGGGCGAATGGCGATATTCACATCCTGCAGCACGGGCCGATCAGCCAGTTGCACACTGATGTTGCTGGCTTGCAGGCTATTCATCGCATCTGCCGCCGGGTGGCCATCAGCAGGTACAGGAAGAAGGGCCCGCCGATCAGGGCGGTGACCACGCCCAGCTTCAGTTCGACCTGGGTGTGAATCAGGCGAACCACGATGTCCGCCGCCAGCAACAGCGCCGCGCCGCCGAGGGCCGACAGGCCCAGCAGGGCCGAGGGCTGATGCCGTACCAATGGTCTGAGCAAATGGGGTACGACCAGCCCGACAAAGCCGATACTGCCGGTGACAGCCACGGCGGCGCCGACGGCCAGTGCGGTGCCACCGATCACCTGCAGGCGCAGACGTGACAGGCTGAAGCCCAGGCTACGGGCGGCATCCTCGCCAAGGCTCAGGGCATCCAGCGCGCGACCACTGCTCAGCAGCAGCAGCGAACCCAGAACGATAAACGGGGCAGCCAGCCAGACCTGGTCCATACCCCGGTCGGCCAGTGAGCCGAGCAGCCAGAACACGATTTCCAGCACGGCATAGGGATTGGGCGCGAGGTTCAGTGCCAGCGCGGTCAGTGCCGCCGCAAAACTGTTCACCGCCACGCCGGCCAGGATCAGGGTGAGCATGCTGCTGTCATGTCCTGCCAGCATATATACCAGCAACACGGCGAGGCCCGCGCCGGCCAGGCCACCCAGGGGCAGGGCCAGGGCGAAGGCGGCAGCGAGTCCTGAATACAGCACGAGCACCGCACCCAGCGAGGCGGTGGCGGATACGCCGATCAGGCCGGCATCGGCCAGCGGGTTACGCAGGAAACCCTGCAAGGCGGCACCGGACAGCCCGAGTGCCGCACCGACAAACACGCCCAGCAGGGCGCGCGGCAGGCGAATCTCGGTCAGGATGAGTAGCAGGTTGGGGTCGAGGTTGCCGGTGAACCACTGGGCCAGCGAAACGGGTGCGTAGCCCACGGCCAGCGAAACAATGAACAGGCCTGTCACAATCAGGATCAGGCCAGCGTAAAGTCCAAGGCTACGGTTCATGGCAGGCTTGCCCGCAGTTGCCGAAGCGCATCCATGGCCTCAAAGACCTCGGGTCCACCGCAGGTCCACAGCTTGCCGGGCAGGCGCAGGGAGGGACGGGTTTGCGCCAGTCGCCGAAGCGCGGGGTGGTGCATTTTCTGTCTTGCCAGGCTGTTGATATGGGTGCCACTGTCGCTGAATAGCAGGGCATCGGGCGTATGGGTCAGCAGTGATTCCATCCGCAAGGTGCCGACGCTGCCGATACCCAGCCGCGGCGCGAGGTTATCAAAACCGGTTCGTGTCAGCACATCATGCAACAGGCTGCCTGGTCCACTGGTGATGCCATTGGGGCCGTAGACTGCCAGCACCGGTCTGGACGACAGGCCCTCCCGTTCCAACGAGCGCAGGTTGTCTTGATAGCGGCCAAGCAGGGCCTGACCGGCTGCCTGCCTGCCGAGCACGGTGGCGAGGCGTTGAATCTCGGTCTCCACCACCGCCAGGCTGGTCGGCGGCGCCAGCATGAAAACAGGCAGGCCGAGGCGCTTCAGATTCGCTACCAGGGCCGCATTGCCATAGCCATGGGCGACTACCAGGTCAGGTTTCAGCGCAAGGACTTCTTCTATTTCCGCACGGTTGACCGGTATGTCCCGGGCGGCTTCGGTGACCGGGGACAGGGGCGAACTGGCGGCCAGGAAAGTCAGCGAGGCAATCTGTTCTGGCGCGGCAAGGTGCAGCAGGAAGACATCGGCACAGAGGTTAATCGAGACTGCCCGCCGGGGTGGGTCCGGCGGAGAATCAGGCGGCGTCGGGCCAGCCGCTGCCTTGCCACTGAGGAGCAGCAGGGTCAGTAGCCAGCCCGACATCTTTGGCATGATCAGACCACGAATCAGGAACCACTCACCCAGCGCAGGCCAACATAGCCAGCGCGACCGGGGGTGCCGTAACCAATGATCTCCTCATAATCCTCGTCAAACAGGTTCTCCGCGCGTACATCCAGGCTCAGGCCTCGGGCCAGCGGGAAACTGGCACTGGCACCGACCACGGTATAGGCATCCAGGCGGTGAATGTTACCCATGCCATCGATGTCATCCCGTTCACCCACATAGCGAGCGCTCAGGCCCAACTGCGAGGCCAGCACGCCCGGTCGCCAGGCCAGTTGAATGGCGGCCGTTTTATCCGGACGCCGTAGCAGATCGGTATCGGTGTCGAGGTTTCTGGCTTCCATGCTGCTGAACTGCAGGTTGATGTCGAAAGTAGCGCTCGGCGTGAGCGTCAGCACGGCTTCGTAGCCGCGGGTTTCGGCTTGCTGAACATTGTCGAGAGTGCCGACAAAGGTGACAGGGTCACTGACGAAAGTGATGAGGTTATCGATATCGTTGCGGTAGTAGGTCAACTCGAAGCGACCGCCGTTAAAGGGTTGCTCAATACCGACATCCCAGCCCTTGCTGGTTTCCGGCTGCAGGTCAGGGTTGGCGAAGTAGAACGGTGGAAAACTTTCGAACGCCTGCGACAGGGTCGGCGCCTTGAAGCCGGTGCCGTAGCTGGCTCTCAGGCGCGTGCCATCGGGAACGATGATCCAGGCCGGGGCGAGCCGCCAGGTAGTTTCGCTGCCGAAACGTTCGTGATCGTCATAGCGCAGCCCGACCGTGGCGAACAGGCGGTCGCTGAAACGAATCTGGTCCTGCAGATAGGCGGCATTGGTGCGGGCCGATTCATTGTCCACGCCGCTGGACTGCATTTCTTCATTTTCGGTTTCCAGCCCGAAGCTGAGCCGCTGCGCCTCGGTGGCCAGTACTTCATGTCGCCATTCGAATTTCAGCTTTCGTCCCTCAAAGTCCGATTCACTGGAGAAAGGGTTGCTGCCTTGTGGGCCGTTCCTGTTATGCCGTTCATGAGCGCTGTGGCTGAGCTGCCAGCGCTGGGTCCAGCGCCCGCTGGCGGATTGCCACTCGGCGTGCAGGCGACCGAAGACCTGGTCGGTATCGCTTTCGGCATCCGGGTCATCGGCCACGAAGGGAGAAGGTGGCGGGAAGCTGGCGAAGAAATTGTCGATCTCGGCTTCGGTCTGCTGCAGGCGCAGGTCGGCACCGATGTCCCAGTGAAGAGAAGGCTGATAGGTGCCATGGATCGATAAGTTGGCGTTCTGGTAGGCGTCGGCTTCCTCGCCATTACCCCGCTTTTCGTTGGCCGCGGAGATGCCGGCACTGTCTACCAGCCCCAGGCTCATGCCAAACGCGCCACGTTGACCATGTGCGCCGACACGTGCGTTGAAGCGATGGGTATCAAAGCTGCCGATTCCGCCGGACAGGCTGCCACCGGCGTGGTCGCGCCGGGTGAATATCTGGATCACCCCACCAATGGCATCCGAGCCGAACAGGGTGCTCTGTGGTCCACGTACAACCTCGATACGTTCGATGTCGTCGACGAGCAGATGGGCAAAGTCCACTTGTCCCGTGGGGTTGCTGGGGTCGCTGATCTCGACACCATCAATCAGGACCAGGACGTGATTGGAATTGCTGCCGCGCATAAATATGGAGCTTTGCTGACCTGGGCCGCCGGCCTGTGCGATAGCCACCCCCGGCACGTTGCGCAGCAGGTTCACCACGTGCGTTTCGCCACTGTTTTCAATGGCGGCCCGGTCAATCACCGTGACTGAGCTGGCGATCTCGTTGCTGGGCGTTGCGGTACGCGTGGCCGAAATGACAATCGGCCCCAGCCCCGGCGTATGGTCGGTGGCTGGATTCGCCTGCGCCGACAGGGCGATGGCAGGCAGGGCAGCCACAGACAGGCTGATCAGGTTTGATTTAAACATGGGAACTCCCGACAGGCCGCGCACACCCGCGCGGCTAACAACTGGTTGCCGGGTCGGGGTCGTGAAGGCTCGGGATTAGCCGGTGCATTCATTGAAGCCGCCCACCGCAGCAACCGCTCGTGTTACGGGCCGGTCTCCGGACTCGTGAGCCTGCATCCCATGATGACAGAGGACATCCGCCTTCCCGCAGGGTTACCTGCAGTGGCCAATGGATGCCGTTTACTCACTTACCGTTGCGGGGGCAGTGCCGGGATAGAAACACGCATTGGTTTCGCACCGGCTTCCCGTTTAATCCTGCCCCTTTGGCGAAGGGCAGGACACCTGTAACCGGGTTATTTTAGCAGTTTGTGGCCTGAAGCAGTGAGAGTGACCTGGCTCAGCGCTTGATGCAAAGGCGCAGTATGCGTGGTCGAATGACGATTAATTCAGGCCCAAACGCAAAGAGGCCCTTAAAGGGCCTCTTTGCTGAGTCGTTACAGGCTGGCGCCTAGTAGCGGCCACCGCCACCACCACCGCCGCCGCCACGCGGACGGTCATCACGAGGACGCGCCTCGTTGACTTTCAGCGGACGACCACCTGAATCAGAACCGTTCAGGCTCTTGATCGCAGCATTGGCTTCGTCGTCGTTGGGCATCTCGACAAATCCAAAGCCTTTTGAGCGTTCGGTGAATTTGTCCATGATGATCTTGGCAGAGTCAACCGCGCCGAAGGCTTCAAAAGTCTGGCGAAGTTCGTCGTCGCTCATGCGATAGGGCAGGTTGCCCACATAAATATTCATTGTCTTCAGTATCCAATCCAAATCAGTGCCATTTACCATGGTTCCGGGTACTTAAAAAACGGCACAAATCTAAGACCGGACAAAACGCGCCTGAAATTCAAAAGGCGTGCTGCGCATCATAGCAGAAGATTTGTCAATACAAGGGGTTTTTGCCAAGCCGTTTTGTAGTCGTTTTCAGGGCCGTTAAAAGGCCCTGCCGTCACCCCTCCGAGACGATTACAGGCGAAAACGGTATCATGGGCAATCACTACATTGATTTAGAGATATTCCATGGAAATTGCTAACGCCCGAGTGGCGTCCATTCATTACACACTCAAGAACGATGCAGGCGAAGTACTGGACAGCTCAGAAGGTCGCGAGCCACTGCTCTATCTACATGGCGCGGGAAACATCATTCCCGGTCTGGAAAACGCCCTGTCTGGCAAGGTAGCGGGTGACAAGATCGCCGTCAGCGTCAATCCGGAAGAGGGCTATGGCCTGCCACAGGACGAACTGGTACAGGTAGTACCCCGCGAATCTTTTCAGGGCGTGGACCAGATCGATGTCGGTATGCGTTTCCAGGCTGACAGCAGCCAGGGCCCGATGGTGGTTACGGTGACCGCAGTTGATGAAGAAACGGTAACGGTCGATGGCAATCATCCGCTGGCCGGAGAAAACCTCAACTTCGATGTGGAAGTGGTAGAAGTACGCGAAGCCAGTGATGAAGAGCAGCAGCATGGTCATCCTCACGGCCCGGGCGGGCATCAACACTAGCCGGCTGGTAACGGAAAAGCCCCTCTGATAGGGGCTTTTTTGTGCTTGCTTAATAAATGGCCACTTCAGTGGCGCAGCGGGTCCACGTCCTGGCTGATGGTCGACAGGCTGCCTTCCTCGCATGATTCCAGTAGTACCCCGGTAACAATATCGGCCGGGTTCTTGTTGCGCAGTTCACGGAACAGTGCTGCTGCGTTGTCGTGATCACCAACCTGGTAGCAGCGCACGGCGTTATCAAAGTCCGCCTGCAGGTCACGCTTGAGCAGGCGAATTTCCTCCGGGTCGGCATCAAACACCTCAAACAGCGATACCGGCTGTTCACGACCACGTAACATCACATCGCCAATAAAGCGGCTCGCAAAGGCGCCGCGCCGTGACAGCCTGGCCTCGGTCGTGCCGCTAATCAGCAGTGGCGCGCGGTAGGTCTTGGTGAGGCTCTCCAGGCGCGCAGCGATATTGACGGCATCACTGAGGATGCTGCCTTCCATGCGGTCGGGCTCGCCGACGGTGCCCAACATCATCGGTCCGGTGTTGATACCTATGCCAATGCGCAAGGGCTCGTCGAGACGATCTCGCATTTCACGGTTGAAGGCATTGAGCTGGCGCAGCATATCGATACCAGCCGCCACGGCGTCGTCCGGGCTGTTCGGAAAAATGGCCAGCAGGGCATCACCCAGATAACGATTCACGAAGCCGCCATGGTCACGGATGATCGGTGACATGCGGCCCAGGTACTCATTCAAAAAGGCATAGTTTTCTTCCGGGGTCATGCGTTCCGACAGGCTGGTGAAGGAACGGATATCGG
>JBFKKS010000134.1:0-7037 GCA_041630955.1 Nevskiales bacterium | reverse complement strand
ACTTGCGTATACAGCCCAGTGCCCCGGAAGGGCATTGTGAAACCTGTGCCTCTACATCCTCAGCAGTTGCTGCAGACGGGTTGATCCAGGGTTTCTGCTTCACGTCGAATACGGCTGGCAGACCCCGTACGCATTTTCCGGCATGCGTGCAGATATTCGGATCGAATGTCACCGTGATCTCCGGCGTTTCGTAGGTTTGAACGGGCTTGCTCATGATGCCTCCTGAACGTTGTCCTTCAAGCTTAGCAGTTGCCCACGCCGTTATGCGTCGCCGCCCACGTAGTCCTGTTTATAGGTTTTCGCGCCAATCAGCATGTGCATGGAAGCCCAGCCCAGAAACAGCACCGAACTGGCCAGTGCATAACGCAGGGAATCGGCGCCAAAAGCGGGGTTAAGCAGGTCGCTGATGCCGCCGATCAGCACCGGTCCAAGGCCCAGACCGATCAGGTTGGTCACCAGGCCGAGCAGGGCGATGGCCATGCCGCGCTCGCTGTCCAGGGCCACGCCGTAAACAGCGGAATACAGTGCCGGCAGGGCCAGGAAAACCATGGTGTTCGCCACCACGTAAAGTAGCAGGCAGGTCTTGTAGTCCGGGGCCAGCAAAGCTGCACCCATGATCGGGGTGGCGATCAGGCAGGAAATACCGGGCAGCTTGAGTTTCCATGCCACGTCGCGCTTGGCCAGCCGATCAACCACGATGCCGGCCAGGATAGTGCCGATTACGGTTGAAAGCAGGGCCGCGGTGCCATAACTGCGCGTAGCGATATTGACCTCCAGCTCAAAGCTGCGCTGGAAGAACGGAATCGCGAAGGCGGGCATGCCCAGCGTGAAGAATGAAATCGTCGCAAACGTCAGCAACAGCTGAAAGTAGGTCTTGGTTGCGATCAGGTGCTTGATGACCTGTCGTGAGGCTGCATCGAACACCTCGGACGGCTTGGGCACCCGTGTTATTTCCCGTGGTTCCCGCAGCGTCAGGAAAGTTAACACCGCAAGTATTAAGCCGGGGATACCCACGGCCATCAGGGTGATGCGCCAGTCAGTCGCCTTGAGAATTTCGCCACCAGCAATCACGCCGGCGAAGCTGCCTATCAGGGCGGCAAACGACAGCACGCTGGCCACCTTGCCGTGCTGTGAAGGCGGGTAATAGTTAGATGCCAATGAATGGGTCGGCGGCACGGCACCGGCCTCACCTATACCCACGCCGATGCGGGTCAGAAACAGCGTGAGGAAGTTCTGCGCCAGGCCGCCCAGCGCGGTCATGCCGCTCCAGATCACCAGGCAAACAGACACCACCGTCTTGCGGTTTCCCACATCCGCCCAACGCGCCAGCGGTATGCCCATCACGGCATAGAACACGGCAAAGGCGGGGCCAGTCAGCAGTCCCAGCGAGAGATCACTCAGTCCGAATTCCTGTTTGATCGGTTCCAGCACTACGCCAAAGATGCCGCGATCAACATAGGCGATCACGAGCACAACAAAAATCAGGCTCAGGCAATAGGTGCGATACCAGCCGCTGGGGTTGTCCATTTTGCCGAACTGGGCATGTGGTTGATCAGTGGTCGTGCTGGTCGCTTGTGTCATGGCTTCGCAATCTATGGTCGGAAAGCACAGAGTCTAAACAAGCTGGAGCCTGCGTGAATACTCCGTTTGGTGTGCTTACTGGGCTGCTGTGAAAGCCTGCAGCATTTCAGCCATTTTCTGGTGCAGCAGGTTCACGGCCTTCAGGGGTCGCACCATGACCTTGAAGTCGATGATCTGGCCCTCATCGTTCCAGCGAATCAGGTCGACACCGTTAATCGAAATGCCATCAACAACGGCCTCGAATTCCAGCACTGCATCGCGCTCGCCTTCGATTTCACGCACATAATGAAAGTCGGCTTTGCCGAGTACAAACAAGGCCGCCGTCAGGTACAGGGTGGCCACAGGCTTGCCTGCCTGCGGGGTATGCACAACCGGCGAGTGAAACACCACGTCGTCCGCGAGTAGCCCGGCCAGTGCCTTGTTGTCGCCGCTGTTAACCACGTCATGCCAACGTTCGAGTACGCTTGCGCTCATTCGATTTCCTTATTACGGCCGGGTAGGGCGTTCTATCCTGCAGTTGCTTGCTGGTCGGGGTCAATCAACTGCTGCCCAGAGGGTAAGCGAGTTCGTCTGGATGGGTGATCAATATGCTTGTGAGGCCTGTCATGCTCCCTACTCGATTTGGGAGATGGCACGATGGATTTTCTGTTCTCGATTGAATTACAGACCTTTAACTGGATATTGATTGTATGGGGCCTGATCGCGGTGCCTTCCGCACTCAGCATCGTATTTGCGGGCGTTCTGCCCATGAGCAGCAAGGGGGACAACAGCCTGCTGGCGGTGCTGGGCACCATCGACAAGCGGCTGGGCTGGATCATCATGGAAGTCCCGGTCATTGCCACGGTGGTGTTCTGCTACGTGGCAGGCATGAAGGCATCCGGTGCGACGGTGAATGTCTCAATCGTATTTATCGGCGTGTTTGTGGTGCATTACTTCAACCGTGGATTCATCTTCCCATTCCGCATCAAGGTAAAGGGCAAGCGAATGCCGGTAGCGAGCATGCTGTCGTCGATGTGCTTCTACATTATCAACAGCTACCTCATCGGCTATTACTTTGGTGCCCTGAAGGCCTATCCGCTGGAGTGGCTGTGGGACCCACGCTTCATCATCGGCATGGGCGTGTTCCTGGTCGGCTTCGTTATCAACATCCAGTCCGACAACATCCTCATGCGCCTGCGCGGGCCGGGTGAAACCGGCTACAAGATCCCACGCGGCGGTATGTACAAGTATGTCTCGTGCCCGAACTATCTCGGTGAGATTCTAGAATGGGTCGGCTTTGCCATCATGAGCTGGTCGCTGATGGGACTGGTGTATGCCGTCTGGGTAGCCTTGCCGCTGCTGCCGCAGGCGATACTGGCGCATCGCTGGTACCTGGACAAATTCGGTGATGACTATCCGGCAGAACGCAAGGCAGTGATTCCCCGCCTGCTATGACCGAGAGGCCACTTATTCCTGTGGCGATGAACCCAGACAGCTTCCCCACCGTTCAAGGTGGGGAAGCTGCTTGATCACTGGATGATGTCAGGCCACGTCGCGGGATAGCCCGGTATCGGCTGTCATATCCTCGCTGATTTTCTGGGCAGAGATGCCTTCGGGCGTGTAGTTGCCCTTGATGTAGTCCTTGGTGAAGGCGTCTGTCAGCATGGCATCGTGACGCAGTTTCTCAAACTCGGTCACTTGTTTGCCTTCTGCTTTTGTCAGGATGCCTTTGGCAATGGCATCTTTCATCTGCTCTGCAAAGCTGAAGCCAGCTGCTTCGCCCTTGGAAACCGCCTTGGAGAATTTGTCGTAGATTGGTTCGACCTCCATCAGCTTGTAGTAGGCGAGCGCCAGGCGGCCCGTCACATCGTCAGGATCCTTGCCAATGTAGGTGGTCAGGCGAAAACGCTCCTTGAGCGGCGTATCGCTCATCATCATTTCCGAGAGTTCGCTCGACAGATTATCCGATGGGTGCTTGTAGCTGCGTCCGAGCGGGAAGCACATACGTTTCAAAAAGCCGCCGACAAATGGCGTCGGAAAGTTGTCAAAGAACAGATCAAAGCTGTCGTTGATTTCCCGGAATGAGTCATCCAGCGCCCAGCGTGCATGCGCAACATCTTCGGCAGTCTCGCCATTGTCCTTGGCATACTTCAAAACCGCTGAAGCCATGTACAGGTGGCTGAGAACATCACCCAGGCGGGCAGACAGGCGCTCCTTGAACTTCAGTTGTCCACCCAATACACCCATGGTGACATCGGAGGAAAAAGCCAGCGCCGCACTCATACGTTCAATTTGCTTGTAATAGTTGCCCAGCGGCCCGTTGTCGGGACTTTTTGCCAGCCGCGCGCCGGTCAGACCCAGCGTGAGCGCACGAATACCGCGGTTCAGGCTGAAGCCGATGTGCCCCCATAGCAGCTTGTCGAACTCGGCCAGGTCATCCTTTCTCGCCGCTTCCATCTCCGGGAATACGAAGGGATGACAACGTATGGCACCCTGACCGAATATCATCAGGCAGCGGGTCAGGATGTTGGCGCCCTCCACGGTGATGGCGATCGGAATGGCCTGAAAAGCACCCGCCGCATAGTTGCGCGGCCCCTGCATCACGGCACGCCCGGCGTGGATATCCAGCGTATCGTTGCCAATGGTGCGCATCATTTCGGTCATGTGGTACTTGGCAATCGCCGTGACCACAGACGGCGAGCAGTTATCCACTGCGCTGGCTGTTAATGTGCGGGTTGCCTCGGTTTTATAGGCCAGACCGGCAATACGCCCCATCGCTTCCTGCACACCCTCAAAGCGGCCAATTGGCAACTTGAACTGGCGGCGTATACGCGCATAGGCACCCGTGGTGAGATAACCGCCAACGGCTGAGGCCGTGGACAGGGCTGGCAGGGAAACCCCGCGTCCGGCAGACAGGCATTCCACCAGCATGCGCCAGCCGCCACCTGCCTTCTCAGGCCCGCCAATAATCCAGTCTATGGGCACGAATACATTGGTGCCGTTGATAGGGCCGTTCATGAACGGTGTGTTACAGGGCCAGTGGCGGCGTCCGATCTCGACGCCCTTGGTATCCGATGGCAGCAGTACACAGGTGATGCCGTAGTCGGTTTTCTCGCTGTCGCCCAGCAAACCATCCGGGTCATAGAGTTTCACCGCCAGCCCGACGATAGTCGAGACCGGGGCCAGGGTGATGTAGCGCTTGGCAAAGGTCAGCTTCATGCCCAGCACTTGCTTGCCCTTCCACTTGCCCTTACAGACGACGGCGGTATCGGGAATGGCCCCGGCATCAGAGCCGGCGTCCGGCCCGGTCAGTCCGAAGCAGGGGATGTGCGTGCCATCCACCAGGCCCGGCAGATACTCTTTCTGCTGCTCAGGCGTGCCGTAATGCATCAACAGTTCGCCGGGGCCCAAAGAGTTCGGCACCATGACCGTCACGGCAGCGGAAACAGAGCGGGTAGAAAGTTTCGTCACGACACAGCTTTGCGCATAGGCAGAAAAGCCGAGGCCACCCCATTTCTTGGAAATGAGCATGGCCATGAACTTGTTTTCGCGAATGTACTTCCAGACCTCTTCAGGCAGGTCCTTGTCCTCGTGCAGGATCTTCCAGTCATCGATCATGCCGCAAAGGGTTTCGACCTCGTTTTCCAGGAAGTTGAGTTCTTCCTCGGTCAGCTTGGTGCAGTTGAAATCGGTCAGCTTGTTCCATTGCGGGCGACCACTGAACAGTTCGGCTTCCCACCAGACATCGCCGGCTTCCAGGGCCTCACGCTCGGTACTGGACATTTCTGGCAGTACGGACTTGAAGGCCTTGAACAACGGGGCAGTGAGCTTTTGCCGAATGGAAACCACGTTGAGCAGCGCCAGCGGCGCAAACAGAATGGCGGCAATGATCAGGCCAACGCCGCCAATCGTGCCTGAAAAAAATAAGACAGCGATAAATACGGCCGCAACGATCGTGGAAACCATCAACGCCGGACCGATGTATGCAACGATCCAGAAAAGCCCGATTCCAACGATAAAGGCAGTCAGTGTGGACATGGTAAAACCTCCTCCCAGAAGCAAAGTCTTGTTTTAATAAGTCACCGATACAGCAAGAGTTGTATCGAAACCTGCTATTGCTGTTGTACTAATTTAGCACTCTTTGAAAAAGTTTCTTCTTTTACGAGAGATCAGGGCCTATTAAGCGCGCCTTGCCGGTCAATTGCGGTTTCGGGGAACTAGTTCTTCTGCCACACCAGTTGCAGAAAAACGCTGCGCTCAATCAGGCCTCTGCCGCCAAAAATCTCTGACTCGAACTCCTGGTGATTGTCTTTGAGCAGGTTCTTGCCCACCAGTGCAACGGTCCACTGCGGCCGAAACTGCCATGCCCAGCGCAGGTCCAGTTCTGTGTAGTCATCGACAGCGTAGTTCACGCCTTCGAGGTCATCCACGTAACGAAGCATGCCGTCCAGCTGCATGTCGTTGGGCAGGTTCCAGTTTGCATTAATGAACCACTGACGTTCAGGGTCCTCATGCTCACCCACATTGATGTCACTGGGTACGGTATTGGGATGTGCGTCGATATCCAGTTTGAACAATGAATAGCCCGCCTGCAGCGCCAGGTCGCTACGCGGACGCATTGAAACCGACAATTCGCCACCCCAGGATTCAGCCTCGTTCAGGTTGCCCGCATTCAGCGGAAAGAACAGCGCCCCATCTTCCATGACGGGATCACCCGCGGTGAAAGTTCTCAGCTTGTCGTACTCGTTGTAGAACAGGCTCAGATTCACGTCGACCCATTCACTGAGTGCGCCGCGGTAGCCGGCTTCCCAGGCCAGTAGCTCGATGGATTTGAAATCGGGATTGCCGAATACGGCACCGAAACCGGCTTGCGCAGCAGCGGGGCAGGGGTTATCCGGGTCATCACGCTGAAGCGGGCCACCGTCTGCACAAATGGTTGCGCCGGTAAAGCGCACGCCCGTGTCCAGGCGGCTGGGCACCCGTACCGCCTTGCTGACCGCGGCCCATAGCGCATGCTGCTCATGGGGCTTGTACATCACCCTCATACTGGGCTGCACCTCAAGCCCGGTAAAATCGTTGTGCTCGAACTTGGAGCCCAGCGTCAGTGACAGCTTTTCCGGTTGCAGAATGATCTGGTCCTGCACGAACAGCTGCCAGGCTTTGAGGGTTTCCTTCTTGGGGTCGACACGAACCGTGAAGGAATTATCCACCTCATCAGCAGACAGACGATAACCGCCGCCCCAGGTGATGAAGTGCCGCTCGCCCCATTTGAAATTATGCTTGAGCGTGATATCGAAACTGTGTCTGCGGTCGCCCAGCAGCGGGGTGTCGCGTACCAGGAAATCGTAGTAACTGCTCAGCTGCAAACTGGAATATTCATGGAGCTTGCGGCTCCAGCGAAACACCAGGTTGGCGCCGTAAAACTTGTCGGTTACGGCATCTTCCTGCGGACTGTTCTCGCCGGGCACATGCACCGT
>JBFKKS010000133.1:0-7075 GCA_041630955.1 Nevskiales bacterium | reverse complement strand
TTCTGGCCTGCAACCGTGTCCGAATCCATGGCTGAGCGCATGGCACTGAGTATGGGCGGCACCTCTCTCAGAATTGCCTCCTCATCCTGACACAAGTCTCCTATGCGGGATACCAATGCACTGCCAACTACGACGGCGTCTGACACCTTTGCTACGCGTGACGCTGAGTCCGGGTCACGAATTCCGAAACCTACCGCAACAGGCAAATCTGTGTGTGTCCGGATTAACTCTACCCTTTCTGCAACCGCGTCAACGTCCAGGCGGTTCGCGCCCGTTACGCCTTTGAAAGAAACATAGTACAAATAACCCCCGGCGAGCTCACCGATAGCCCGTATTCGATCCGGCGGGCTTGTTGGGGCAATCAGGAAGATGGGATCCAGTCCCTTTTCACGGAGTATGGTGGCGGGTTCTGCCGCTTCCTCAGCTGATAAGTCGACCAGTAGGACGCCATCCACGCCACAAGCCGCAGCGCGCTCAGAAAACGCCTCATAACCCATTGATTCAACCGGGTTCAGATAGCCCATCAGTATGACTGGGGTGACCGTGTCCTGTTGCCGGAAATCACTAACCAAAGAAAGAATATCCCCCAGGGTAATGCCCTTATCCAGGGCTCGTTCACAGGCTGCCTGTATAACGGGGCCATCTGCCATCGGATCAGAAAAAGGCACCCCGAGTTCGATCATGTCCGCGCCCGCTTCTACCAGGGCATGCATAAGCTTCAGTGTGGTGCCCGCCTGTGGGTCGCCCGCCGTTATATAGGGAATCAACGCTTTACGGCCTGAGTCACGTAACTGTGAGAAACGTGCATCTATTCGACTCATAGTTCGACGCCCTCGATTGACGCAACGGTATTAATATCTTTGTCACCACGGCCGGAGAGATTCACCAGCACAATCTGATCGGGTTGCATGGTTGCCGCCAACTGGGTCGCATAAGCAATAGCGTGTGAAGATTCTAGGGCAGGGATAATGCCTTCCACTCGCGTCAGTGTATGGAAACCCTCCAAGGCCTGCGTGTCCGTTACGCTTACATAGCTAACCCTGCCAGAATCCTTTAACCATGCGTGCTCGGGTCCAACGCCCGGGTAGTCGAGACCAGCTGAGATGGAATGCGTCTCTGTGATCTGCCCATCTCTATCCTGGATAACATAAGTGCGATTCCCATGCAGCACCCCGGAACGCCCTCCTGAAAGAGTCGCTGCATGACGCCCTGTTTCTATCCCGTCACCTGCTGCTTCGACCCCGTAGATTGCCACGTCTGTATCATTCAAGAATGGATGAAACAGTCCGATCGCGTTAGAGCCGCCCCCCACACAGGCAACCAATGCATCCGGAAGTCTGTTTGCCTGCTCCAGTATCTGTTTACGGGCCTCTTTGCCAATAACGGTTTGGAAGTCACGTACTAATTGTGGATATGGATGGGGGCCTGCGACTGTGCCGATGATGTAGAAAGTATTATCAACATTGGTCACCCAATCACGCATGGCCTCGTTGAGTGCGTCCTTCAGTGTCTTCGATCCTGAGTGTACCGGTACCACTTCAGCACCAAGGAGACGCATGCGATATACATTCGGTGCTTGGCGCTGAATGTCCTCCGCACCCATATACACCACACATTCCATACCCAGCCTGGCTGCCACAGTTGCAGACGCAACGCCGTGCTGCCCTGCACCGGTCTCAGCAATGACGCGTGTTTTGCCCATGTGCTTCGCCAGCAGGGCCTGACCAACTGTGTTGTTAATCTTATGAGCACCCGTATGGGCCAGATCTTCTCGTTTGAAGAATATTTTTGCCCCCCCCACCTTCTCAGTAAGACGTTCGGCGAAGTAAAGAGGGGTTTCACGGCCAACATAATGCTTCAATTCATACGCCAACTCTGCCTTGAACGCGGCATCATTCTTCAAACTTTCGTAAGCCTGGCGCAGTTCCTCCAGTGGCTGCATCAGCGTTTCAGCTACAAAACGCCCACCATAACGGCCAAAATGACCCTGTGAGTCAGGAAAGAGTTGATAGTCAAGCGAAGCGGCTTTTAACTTCCCATCATCACGAGGCATCTGCTGACCTCACCTGTGCAATAAAGCTATGCATTTTATTTCTGTCCTTAATACCGGGTGAGGATTCTACTCCACTGCTAACATCGACTGCGTAAGGGTGTACCGTCTGAATTGCCTCACCAACGTTCGCCGCGTGCAGGCCGCCAGCCAGCACGATGGGTTTATCCAGTTTTTTGGGCACCTGGCTCCAATCAAAATGTTTGCCACTGCCGCCTGCCTGACCCGGGCTATGGCTATCCAGCAAAAAGCCGATAGCCGATGAATAGGTGTCCATTTGCTTTTCAATAGAGTCAGCACCAACTCCACAGGCCAGCGCTTTAATATAGGGCCTGCCGAAACTGGCGCAATAATCTGCCGACTCAGAACCATGAAACTGGAGTAAGTCAGGACGCAGTTGTTCTACGATACCGCCTACAACATCTGCTCGTTCATCAAGAAACAAGGCGACACGTGTCACAAACGGCGGAATTGCCTCGCTCAGTGCAATCGCCCGCTCCAGGCTTAGTGAACGTGGGCTCGGTGGATAAAACACCAGGCCCAGCGCATCCGCACCCAGGCTCGCCGCATACAGAGCATCTTCGGCACGTGTAATGCCGCAAAATTTGATACGTGTGCGCATAGTGACCCGGGTAGTATTAAATCAGAATCAAACCTGCGTCTATCCGATTATCAACCAGACCAGGTAGCTGATCACCATTTTAGCAAACGCCGCCCTTGGCGGCAGGCATTTCCGATCAATCAATGTATGCCTGCTGACAGAATACGTTTATTTCGCCAGATACCGGGATGGCATATTCTTCGGGGTAGCAAACTGAGCGCAGATACAGCCCGTCAGGTGGCGCTGTGACACCACCCAAACTGCGATTACGCAAAGCCAATACTTCCTGCGTCCAGTCTATTGGGCGCCGGCCATTCCCTATGGCCATAAGCACACCAGCAATATTACGAACCATATGATGCACGAAGGCATTAGCCTTGATATCCAGGGCAATTAATTGCTGTTGGCGACGCACGCTTATCGAAAAAACCTCGCGAACTGGACTGTTTGACTGACATTCGCTGGCACGAAAAGATGAAAAGTCATGCTCTCCTATAAGCGCCTGTGCCGCTACATGCATGGCCTCATGGTCTAACGAATACCTTGACCATGTGACACGATTGTTAAATAGGGCACTACGATTCGGGTTGTCCAGAATAAGGTAACGATAACTACGGGAAAGAGCGCTATAGCGCGCGCTGAAGTCGTCTACAACGGGCCTTACCCAGCTGAGACTGATATCAGGAGGTAAATGTGTATTACTGCCCAGGCACCATGAGCGCGGTGTGCGATCCTGCGGGGAATCAAAATGTACAACCTGGCCCATGGCGTGCACGCCGGCATCAGTCCTGCCTGCACAGGTTGTCTTCACCGGGTGGTCAGCTATGGTTGATAAGGCCTGCTCTAGTTCACCCTGAACCGTTCTCGCATGATGTTGCCGCTGCCACCCGGAATAGGCCGTGCCGCAGTACTCCACGCCAGCGGCGTAGCGCATGTGCTGTTGCCTGCTGCCTAGTCAATTTGGGCAAGCATTGTCTGAGCTGTGCCTTGCTGGGTAGGATTACCACCGCTGGTAACCTCCTCAAGAAGGCTTCTGGCCAAATCGGGTTCGCCCATATCCAGGTAGGCCTGGGCCAGATCGATTTTCACGTCGTACTCTGACTCGTCGATCTCGCCTTCACCCTCGCCCTCGATAACACTGCCACTGTCAGCCGTAAGGCCTTCATCCAGCTGGGAGTCCAGTGCTGCTTCTTCCTCACTGAGGTCTATCGCGTATTCACCACTGGGGGTTTCGTCCTGAATGTCAGCAGTCTCAATTTCATCCGTTTCTATTATCTCAGTTTCCAGGTCGTCCAGCGCCAGGTCCATTGATCCCTGCTGTTCTTCGACGGGCTGTTTGCTGGATGGAGCATCAAGATCAAGATCGAGGCTTGGTAGCTCAAGGTCTTCACTGACTTCATCAGTGATATCGTCCTTGAGTTCGGGCAATTCGTCGACGTCAAGATTCAAAGCGACTGAGTCAGCCTCTGACTCTTTCTGTGACTTGCCTTCCTCTGCATCCGACAGGTCCAGGTCCGCGACCATCTCCTGTGAAGCCTGGGGGGCTGATTCTGTATCAGGAGTGTTGAGATCGAAATCCGGCAAGGGAAGTTCTTCTTCCTCGGCTGCACGAGGAGAATCCATCACCTTTTCCTGATCAGCAACGTCCGCGACAATTTCATTGTCACCCTCTGACTCCGGCTCACTGCTCCCGGCGGCAAATAATGCAACGCCAGGTGCGACCCTCTGGCCCATCTCGGTAATAACGCGACGAGTATCGTCATCCAGCGGCGCTTTACTCGCCTCCCAGTCTTCAACGGCAGCGACGAAATCCTCGCTGTTGCCCGCTGTTTCATAGGTCTCCAGAAGTTTGCGCCGGTAGTCGGCCCGTTGTGGTTCTTCCTCGATGCCCTTTTGCAGTGTTTCCGCAGCAGATTCATACAAGCCATAAGATAAGTAAGTCGTGGCTTGCTCGATTGCATCATTACCAGGTGCGGTGGACTCCTGTGGCACACCGGCTTCGCCAGATTCAGTTCTATCCTCTGCTTCTGCGGGCGACGCGGGCAAACCCACTTCAGTGATTTCAGCCGCTGCCCCTTGATCCATGTAGACCGCTTCTGCAGGGGCATCGACGTCTTCAAGATCGCCAATTGGCGGTGCATTATCGGCAAAAGCAGACTCGTCTACTTCGGTGGCACGCCGACGTCTGTACCACCAGTATGTGAGCAACAGGACGATTAATATGACTGCTCCGAGCGCCATGGTGCTGAACGGGCGCTCTTCAGTTGTTTCGATGATGGGTTCATCTACTTCGCCACCCTCATCTGCGGCAGAATCTGTCAGTGCTTCCGTAGCTGCCGAATCAGTACCAGGCTCATCCTGTAGCAGGCTCTCATCGGATTCGCCTGACTCTTGCGCTAAAGGCACGTCTTCACCCTGGCCTTGTGCAGCGCTATCCTGCTTGTCAGCAGTCGTTGCAGAAACGGTTTCCGAGTAGTCAACCTTTCCGGCTATTGCTTCTTGCTTTTGTTGATCAGGAGTAGCAGTAGAAGGCTCTGCCACCGCAGCGGTCTTTTCGCTCTCGACTGGAGCCTGATCTTTTGCAGTCAGCGCAGCAGGGGCTTTGGCAGACTTGGTGATCAGCCCGCCCTTTTTCTCTAGCTGGGCTTGATCTGCCTTGGCCGACTGCTCTGGTGTCATCCAGATGGCTGGCGCATCAGATGCTTGACCTGCCAACGACTCGGATTCTGCCTTTTCTGACTTCGATGCCTTGACCGGGCTACGGCCCATAGCCGCCTGCATGCTGTCGGCGCTCGGGATGCTTAGCGTGGCACCTTTTTTCAGTGTCTCGTAAGTGCCACTAAAGGCCTGCGGGTTGGCCTGGAAAATTGCTTCCATGACCTGCGCCATGGACACGGAGAGGTTTGGTCGTACTTTTGAAGCGATTCCCCACAGGGTCTCACCTGCAGCGACGGGCCCGTAGCTATCACCTGTGAATGCAGGACCCGTATAACCAGATGCCGCAGTTTGGCTACCATCCTGGCCGGAAAGGTATGCATCAGGGCTTATCTTGCGTATGACGACCTGAGGCGGCTTGCCAGACGCAGGCATCGTTGTTTCGGCCCCCATATCTTCTGCCAGCTTGCGAAGCACCGGGTCTTCTTCAGCCTTGTACTCGCTGTCGGTGGCCACATCAGTTTCTAGCGGGTCCATGTCCGCCGGGATGAACTCATCTTCGGCTTCATCGGCTATTTCCAGCGGTTTTGGATCCAGCAAAACTGTAAATTCATCAACGGCATTGCCGCCATCCCAGACTAGCTGCAAAACCAGGTTCACGAATGGGGCTTCTATTGAACTCAGGCTACGCACCTCAATGAGCATTTGCTCTAGCGCGCGCCCTTCCACGACCTGGATGATCAGGTCATCAGGAGATGCGAGCGGTGGTAGTCCGCGTGCCACATATTCTGACTGGGCAGCCAAGGTTGCGGCCAGGCTGTTACGTTCTTGAATATTGGCAACCTGCACCGGAATGGTGGCCACCAGCGGCTCATTCAGATAGGAACGCACCTGAATCGTACCCACTTCGAGTGCCTGCACCTGACCGGTGATGGCTGTTAGTACCAAAGCGAGCCAAATAACTGACTTACGCATCCATATCTCCTAGATAACTGGCGGATCTCGAGTGACCCCATACCACCCGACTACATCGCGTTGCTCTTTATACCCTACATGTAATCTTGTACCAAGCGCTCTGCAATTTGAATACTGTTTAAAGCGGCCCCTTTACGGACATTATCGGATACAACCCATAAATCAAGTCCCCGAGGGTGAGATATGTCTTCACGTATCCGCCCGACATAAACCGGATCCTTGTTGGCCCCTTCCGTGACTGCAGTTGGGTAGCCACCGTCATTGCGATCATCAAGCACAACCACGCCCGGCGCGCCTGTCAATAATTCACGCGCCGTCTCCGCGCTGATCTTGTCCCGGGTTTCCACGTGTACGGCTTCTGAATGTCCATAGAAGACGGGTACCCGCACAGCTGTTGGATTCACCTGAATGCTGTCGTCCCCCATGATTTTGCGGGTCTCCCACACCATTTTCATCTCTTCCTTGGTGTAGCCGTTATCCTGGAAGACATCGATATGTGGCAGGACATTGAAGGCAATCTGCTTTGGATAAACTGCGCATTCTGCCTTGCGACCATTAAGTAGAGCTGCTGTCTGCCCGGCTAATTCCTCAATGGCCTCTTTCCCGGTACCGGAAACCGCCTGGTAAGTACAAACATTAATGCGTTCAATACCGACCGCATCATAAATGGGCTTCAGTGCAACCAGCATCTGAATGGTAGAGCAATTTGGGTTCGCGATAATGCCGCGGTTCGTGTATCCCGCAATGGCGTCAGTGTTCACCTCCGGGACAACCAGTGGAATATCCTCGTCATA